>NZ_JARVCO010000005.1 GCF_034531395.1 Pontiella agarivorans
CCAAACTCTGCAGGGATACCCTCCGCACCTGGTGTTTTGATGTGGAACTGTCCGAACGCCAACGTGAGGTCCGCCTGGTCGTCACCACCGCCGGAGATGGCAATACAGGTGATTTTGCAAATTGGGTAAACGCCGGATTCAGCAAATGATCGTGCAAAAATGTTCCGGTTAAAAGCCGGTTCAACAAGCGCTGCTCTCCAATGGGAAAGTCGCAAAAGAGCGCAAAGTTCACAAAAAACCAAAACAGCGACTGTATATGCTTTGTTTTCTTTGTGCTCTCTCGTGGCAAGTAATCTCAATGTTTAGCCGCCGCATCTATGAAAATGTAAACCAAATTCACTAAGTATTCTGGTTGGCGGTGAACTCCGCTCCGATGTAGGGAGGGAAATCAATGTTGATTACCCATTGATATGTCGGTGTTGGATCTAAAGGAGAATAAAATGGACAGAAAAACAAAAGGAGTGGTTAAAGGAGCGCCGAGTGGCTTGGTCATTAGCCTGGCGGTTCATGCCGGTGCATTCCTGTTAGCAGGGATACTGGTGGTTTTCACGGTGCATCAGAAGGAAGAGAAAAAATTTGTCCCGCCCAAGCCGCTCGACCGCCCGAAGATGAAGCTCAAGAAGCCGAAGGTAAAGGTTAAGAAGAGCGCCAAGCCGAAACCAACGACGCGGATTGTCACCAAGGTCAAACGAGCCAAGATGCCCGATATCCAGTTGCCGGAAATGAGCGGCATGGCCGACGGCTTGGCAGGAGGGATTGGCAACTTTGAAATTATGCCGGATTTGGGCGAGCTAACATTGCTTGGCAGCAAATCGAGTATTGGCAACGATCTTGAAGGGACGTTCTATGATGTTAAGCGCGATCGTAGGGGACGACCTATTCCGGTAGATACGGGCGGGGACGAATGGCGACAGCTGATCCGTAAGTTTTTCCTGAGTGGATGGAAAACCTCTACATTTTCCCGTTATTACCGAGCTCCGCAAAAACTGTATGCCACAACGCTGGTTGTGCCTGTAACGCTTTCCGGCATTGCGCCCGAAGCATTTGGAGATGACGATGCGGTGGGGGCTCTATGGATGGTGCACTACAAGGGACAGCTGGTTAACAAGGACTCCATCAAGTTTCGTTTCTGGGGGATTGGCGATGAATTTATTGTTGTACGAGTGGATGGAACCGTCGTGATGGGAGCCTATTGGCCGCATGCCAGCATGCGAGACTATGTCATGAATGGAATCTGGGAGTCGAGTTCGATGGATTCTGATAAATACTACTGGGGAAACAACAAGGCCGTTGTGGGCGATTGGATTGAGCTGGAGGCCGGGGAGCCGAAAGAGATCGAGATCCTCATTGGTGATAACGGCGGTCAGGCCTGCTTTCTTTTGGGGGTTCAGGAAGAGGGGATGGAATATGAACGCAGCGGACAGCCCTCACCGATTCTTCCTGCGTTTAAAACAGCGGAGCTGCCACACAATCTGTGCGATGTAATATACAAAGAGCTGCCGCAAGGGGATGTTTGTCTAACCAATGGCCCGGTGTTCAATGACTATGCTTCGCGGTCAAGTGGGGCATCCAGGCCGGATGAAGTTGAAGCAGAGGCGCTACCGGATACAGATCCGGAATCTGTAATGCGGATTTGGAACCTAGTAACCGGAAAGAGTTTTGAGGCTGAGTATATCGCTATGGTAGGGGGTAACGTCGTTTTCAAGACCGCCGGGGGAAAGACCTCGAAGGTTCCTCTGCAACAGCTTTCCGCAGGAGACCGCGAGTTTGTGGAACTTCTTAATCCGCCGGTGTTGGATCTTAATTTTACCCGCAAGATGCAGGAACAGACATTTACGGAAGGATATTATGGAACATGGCCTCGTCCTCCGGTGACTCGCGCACGCTTCGGAGTGCGGATCAAGCAGACCAGTGCAGGGGATTATAATCATGAACTTCGGGCGCAAATTTATGCCGTTGGGCAGCAACGTACTCGTCCTGAAAAAAAGTACGTTCTTCTCGACCGGCAGCAGGTGTCTTTTTCGCTTACAAAGGAAAACAAGAGATCCTATGAGTTCTTGAGCGAGCGTGAAGAAATATTGACCTCGTTTGATGTGAGTGGTGAGCCCCGTGGTGAAAAGTATTATGGATATCTTGTAGTGGTGCGTGATGCCAGAGACCAAATAGTTGCAGTGGATGCATCAAACGATTGGCTGTTGGATCATATTGGGCGGGTGGAGAAATTGGCAGTCGGAATGTATTTTGACAAGGACTGCATTCGCACCTTTCCGGGGCGACCAAGGCCTATTTTATGGTAGTGGTAAATCATGGAAAAATCGGTGTTATGTGAGATGAATGATAGAACAATATCTTTTTTGTAAACCCAAATTAGTGCTTTAGTCAGGCTCCTGTTTTAAAGTACGCCTTATCGACAGATTCCCATTCTTCATTTACTTTCTTAAAAATGGCGCCCATGAGCTGTAGCCAAGAGGTTTCATTTTTGAAAAATCCCCAGCAGGTTGGTCTGCATCGCCTGATCCTTTGGATGATCATTGTCCGGTTAACGGAAAAAGGGAAGTTTATGAGTGCGCCAAGCAAAGCTGTCTTAATAATCCCTATTCCAGCGTTGTTTTTGAAGTCTACGACGATGTGAAAGAGATGGGTGAATCTCCGGAGCTATTGGGGAAAAGTCCCAAACTCTGCAGGGATACCCTCCGCACCTGGTGTTTTGATGTGGAACTGTCCGAACGCCAACGTGAGGTCCGCCTGGTCGTCACCACCGCCGGAGATGGCAATACAGGTGATTTTGCAAATTGGGTAAACGCC
>NZ_JARVCO010000006.1 GCF_034531395.1 Pontiella agarivorans
CTGCCAGCTGAGTTTCATATTGCTGATCTTAAAGCCGTTACAGTTCGGATTCGGCGCGTTTTCAGGAAGGTCAATGGTCAGGGTTTTATCCTCATTGATCGTATAATTCACAACGCCGTGACCAAACAGTTCGACCTTCGCTTTTTTACCCACTTCATCGACGCAAACCGATTTCAGCGTCAGCGTATGATCTGCCGGCCAGTCCATGGCAAACGCATAAACGGTTTTCCCATCCTTACTCTGCGTATACCGGACATCCTCCTCCGTAAAGTTGGATCCTTCGTGTGCCAAAGAATTCGCGGCACCCTGATGCCCGGTAATCGTCTTCGTGACGCCCTCACCATAGGTGAACCACGGACGGGTTTCGAAAATTCCTTCGCCACACAGATCGTTAAATGCACCCAACGCTTTCAAGCCGCTCATGAACTCAGGCGGAATCGTTCCGGTATGATCTGGTCCGACGTTCAGCAACATACACCCGTTTTTCGCCACAATATCAACAAACATATCCACCACGATATCATCGCTCTGCATGCGAGGATTTGGATAGTAGAACCAGGCGCTCGGCGATGTGTCGGACAACCACGGATAAGCCGTCAGTCGCGGCATATTTCCCCGTTCCAGGTCCAGCGTCCCGTAATAAAGCGGATCATCGCGGCGGGACTTATGAGCCACGGTCGGCTGCGGCTGTCCATAGGCGTGGGCCTTATTATAAAAGTTGGCAAACATCTGGTTCTGAATATCGGGATCCATCCAACCCAGACCAAAATCAAACCAGAGCAGATCCGGCTCATATTTATCCACGAATTCGGCCACGACATCACGCCAGTGTTCCTGATAATCACGCGGGATTTTTTTCCACTCTGATTCTCCCTGCCATTTATATTTGACCCACCTGAAGCCGTCGTCATCAATATAGGTCTCAGAAATGGGATAGCGCTCCTTTCCATATAATTCAGGGGCTTCCGCGCCATCAAAATTCCAGGCCCCTTCGTAATAACGATAGGTAAACCCATGATGAAAGGTACCTATAAATTTTATATCGCGTTTGCGCAGGGCCTTCGCCATTTCACCGCAGACATCCCGTTTCGGCCCCATTTTTGCCGCATTGTAGGGATTGATATCGCTGTCCCACATGTAGAACCCGTCATGGTGAGTCGATACCGGACCGGCAAAACGCGCCCCCGCCATCTCAAAAAGGTCCGCCCACACTTCCGGATCAAAGTTCTCCGCCTTAAAATGAGGAATAATATCCTTAAACCCCGTCTTCGCCGTACCGCCCCAATATTTTTCGTGATAAGCAAACCCGCGGGACCCCGGCAAATACATCTGCATGCCGTACCAGCCCAGTTGCCCCGTATTCAGCGGATCTTCAAACTTCAGCGCTTCGGTTACCGGGCCCCAATGGGTGTAGATACCCAACTTGGCATCACGGAACCATTCGGGGTCCTGAAAGTTGGCTTTGAGACTCTCGGCATTCGGTTCAATGACAGGAAGCGTTTGCGCTCGCCCCATCGCAATCGCCCCGCTTTGACACAGGGTAACCATGCCCAATACAATTAAATAACCTGGCTGCAAATGCATTTTTTTCATGAGCGTTCCTTTATTCATCATTTAAACGTTGTCTTCACCGAAGGTGCGTAATCCCCTGATTTCTCAGCCGAAAACTGAAGATGCAGACCGCCCGGCCGTTGATTCCAATCAAGGGTCCCAATCATTCCACTCCCCCCGAATACAACCTGCTTTTTTGCTGAACTCACCAGCACGGTGCCACATCTTTTCAAATCAGTATCATACAACCATCTGCATCACAGAGAAGAGTTGGGACAGCGGCTATATTTTTTCTTCATTTCGACGATGCTGTTTGAAATCGATTCTTCAACAATTGAGCCGTTCTCCGAATGTAATCGTTAAAACGGAAGGTATCGCAAACCCTCGGCGTCGTGTATTCAATGATAACATAATTCACCTTGCTCATCATAAAACGGAGTCTCCAGTTCAATATCCAGGAACCGGAAAAGACCGCAGGGGATCGTAACCGTGGCAGAAGAATGATTCACCGGAATCCTGCTCTTTTCCAACAGATCCGTAATTTTACGCGGTCTCACCGTATTAAACTGAATGGTCACTTCTTTATCTGACGGGTTGAGATACCCCCCATCAATCAAGGTCAGGCGAAGATGCGAGGGGGAAGTCTGCGCGCAAACCCAAGCGGCATCGCCCGATACCGTGAGGGGCAGTTTTTTCGCCGCCGCTTTGATATCCGCTTCGACCCGCTTGTAATATTGATCCGCCGCATAGGTTTTTGTTCCATCGGCCGAATAATATTTTTTTCCGTCGGTAATATATTCCTTCATGATGTTCCGATACAACGGGTGCAGATGATCCTCCATCCTGCCGCGAGACGCATGCTGATCGGCAAAGACGCCTTCCTGCGGTGGCGTAATCAGAACCATTCCATTTGAATACGAAGGCAGGAAATTCTGGCGACGCTCTTTGGTCCCCGCAGCATAGCGTGAAAAATCCCACGCCACTACAGGAGCAGCCGGCCAGGAACCGTTCATTCGGTTAAAAACCATCGGCTCCCCTTTTTCAATGTGCTCATCCCAGAAAGTCGTCCACTTCACATCAGCCGCCTGATTCATATAATCGGTATCCGGCTCAATCATACTCAGATGAACCGGACTAAAGCTGACAATCTCATCTCGCTCAGGAATATAGAGTGCTCCTTGCGCAACCAGCTCCCAATAGATACTTAAATATTCCTGGTCGACGGGGTGATTGTTTAAAAATTGAGCACCGCTGGAAAGATGATAAACCAGCATGCGCAGAAAGTGATTCGGCAGGCGTTGCGTCGAAAACTGACGCAACCGGTCAAAACTCGGATTATCCATCGCACAACGCGTCCCCCACTGATCCACCACGCCGCTGGCCCAGAGCCCCAGACGTCCGGCAATGCTCAGGTCCATCGTCTTATCGGACGTTTCTTCCATCGAAGGAACGACGACCCCGGCATACGCACCGGAAAGCAGTTTCTTCCACGCATACTGGTACACATTTCCCTGCCAATAAATATTCTTATTTCGCAAAAACACGTTGACGTTTTTCCCCTGTGCATGCGTTGCAACCGGTTCAAAAAGGTGATCAACCAGATAGCTCAAATTTTCACTGTGATCCCCCATTTCCGGCCAGGTAATAACCGTCTTTTTCCCGCCGGCGCCATCAATCACTTTCTTCAGCGTTTCCGGGTTATAGAAATAAGGGTCATTTCCATGTCCCCCCCAAAACTGAATTCCAGGGGATTCATCATAGGCTGAAAGCAAGGTATCCACCACCTCTTGAGACGTGAGTGTATACTGTTTATGACGATGCCTTTTATTCCGATAGTACTCGTTATCAATTTCCGTGCGCCAATCGCGTAATTCAGCATTACATTGGACCGAATTCAGAAAGATCATGTGAGCATATTTATTCGTCAACGATTCGACTAAACCCTCAAGACCACGCGTCCCTTCCGTTAAAAAATAAACCGGCAGCGGATCCCGCTCGTATTCAGGCTTTTCAAAGTTCGCCAGCTGTCTGCGTGCGGTGGCCGTATTGGCAAGTATCGCCTCGATTTTACCCGGTGGAGTCAGCTCTTCGTATTCCGACTTCCAACTGGATTGACGAGGGTCGATAATGTGAATACAGCTTCCCCCGCTTTGGGCACTGGCCAGGATGAAGCGGCCGTCAGTATCCTTGCACATATCGTAATACGCATGCCGGTTCGACAACAGCTCCGTTCGGTCAGCATCCAGATCCGCCGGAGCAATCAGAATATTCGAGCCATAAAAAATCGCATACTGCGTTTCCCCGGAACCATCCTCAAGCAGCTCTGTCTGTGTAACCCGATACCCCGCACCGCATTTTGCATTCAACTTTCGTGTTCTGTAGATATCCAACACCGTATCTTTGTCCGTTTCGATGTCATATCGAACGGCCCGTCCCGCATCGCGGTTCAACGTACTTCCCATTATAATCTCATCCGTACCGTCTCCATCAGGATCCAACGCGCGGAAATCCCCGACCACCGTGCGGCACTTATGACTGAGATTCGGCAGATCTTCCAGCACATCGAACAAGTAGACATAGCCCGGCATCTGCATGTTATTCATCACGCCATGTACGGCCAGTTTTTCAACTCCATCAACGGTTACCGGACGCAGAAAATTAGCAATATGCATTCCGTCAGGCGGCAGGTGTCCCTCCATATTCCCATAAGCCTTTTCCTTGCCGTATGTGCGGGAATGAATGGTTTTTCTCAGCTTTCCTTTGGCCGTCAGATAATAAATATTCAGATCATATCCGCCGCAAACGACATAAGGTCGGCCGGTTTCGGCGTGCACCACACAGACCGCATACATCGGCGCATCATTTCGTCGGAATGTCCATTGAACCACACCGCGATGATTCAGGCAGTACAGCGATCCATCCGCGTTTGCCACCATGATTTCATCAATTCCATTGCCTGTAAGATCTGCGCACCACATATCATGCACCATAAAACCTGACAGCGGATTCGTCCAAAGCTCGGTTCCGTCATACGTATAGGCAGCAACAGTCCCCTCATAGCTTGCACTGACGATAAATGAGGTTGACCGAGCCGTTGCCGCACGCACCTTCATCATCGTAAATCCGGTATCAAAACTTGAAATCGCCTTTTTACCGGCGGCCACGGAGCCCATTAACGCCAACATCAATAACAATATACTTTTCATCAATATCCCTCAAACCTCTCGAATGAAGACGCCATTCGAATTACCCGATTCAAATCCGGGAACCCAACAGTCCGTCAGATAAAAACAATCTGAGAGCTGAATAAAAATTGAGACAGTGAATCTCGATTTTTTTTATCAACCACTCGCCAGGCCGGAAGATATACCCGACGTACGGGAGAGAGAGGAAAGCCGATCAGTCGACTTCAATGATTTCCAACGGTTCAATCGTCTGGATTCGAGCACGCAATTCAGCGGGATCAACCGACCCGCGCCGAATCAATATCCGTTTCAATTGAAGCTGCGTATGCTTTCGCGCCAGCCGCACAGAACTGCATTCACTCAGATCCAGCATTTCAATGGAAAGATGATCAATCTCGCTCAACGCCAGCTCCCCCGCCGTTTTAACCTTCAGCGATTTGATCGGAATAAAGCGTAATAAACTTCGGCCCCGGCGCCCCTGTAAAACGCGCAGGAAAAGACTCGCCTGGTCCGAGTCGATCGCTGCAACCGCCGTTTCCTGATCGTATTTCATCGAAAAATGTTCCGGTCCGCCATTCAACGCCGACAGCAAGGCCTCAAGCGGTAACGCCAGGTCCTCATGATTCCCTTTCAGCGCGGCCGCATGATAACAAAAAACCCGCTCCAGATATCCCGGATTCAGCTCTTCCGATGCAGTCTGAGCAAAGGTGAATATTTCGGTGAACGCAGCACGACTCGGACGGTTTGTTTCTGAAAAACTGTACGAAGGAAACGCCCGTGCAAGCTCTAAATAGGTGGGATAGTTCTGAGGGTCTTTTAACGCTTCCTCATAATTCAATGTCAGACAATGCAGATAAAATTGCATTCGACGGCCGATCCCGCTTTCCGGGTCCAGCTGTAAGGCCATATCCAATAACGGGCGCGCCTCCGCCTCCGCCCCTAAAGGTCGGTCGTAAATACCGACATTGATCAAACTCCGGGCCGCGAGGGCCAGCCGGTCCGCTAACTGTTTTTTCGTCAGATCCGACTCCGCGGTCAACAGGTCATATTCAGACGAAATCGCATTGACCTTTGTCATCAGCTGGTTCGCACGACTCCTCTCTTCCTCGGTCACCATGGCCTGCCGATTCAGCCGTTGTATAAACAGAGCCGACGAGGCCGACAGCATCACCACAGCCAGAATTGCGATCAACGAAGCCATCCGGTTTCTACGTAAAAAAAGATGAGCTTCCTTAAAAAAGCCCGACTCTTCCGCCTCCGTAGAATACCCATCCAAAAAAATCTTAATCTCCTGCCGAAGCTGCATGACCGATTCATAGCGAAAAGCCGCATCGCGCGCCGCAGCCTTCAGCACCACCGCCTCCAGACTTTTGGAAATACGTCGGGCCGGAAAAGAAGCGCGCAAAGGAGCAATATCCTTATGGACTGTTTTTTCAAACACCTCATCAATGGAGCCCGTAAATGGGGGTTCCCCGCAAAGAATCGTATGAAGGATGCAACCCAATGCATAGATATCGGTTCGTTCATCTTTCGGTTGATCCGCCAGAATCTGCTCGGGGGCCATATAGCCCGAACTCCCCCGGACAGGTCCCATCCCGTCTGCCGGTGCAGCCATCTTGAGGAGCTCAGCATCCTCAACCGTCTCCCCCTTTTCGAGCACCTGCGCCAACCCCCAATCGCACACCAGCACTTCCCCAAAGCGGTCGCATTGAATATTTTCAGGTTTTAAATCTAAATGAATCACGCCGCGAGAATGAGCATAAGCAACCGCATCACAGACCTTCTGAAAAATCTGCAACAGCTCTGTCCGAGGCGGCGGATCATCCGCCAGAATCAAATCCTGCAGACTGGTATTCCCTTTCAGATCCATCGTGAAATAAGGAACCCCTTCTGAATCCACCCCGGTGTCGTGCACCTTAATGATATTCGGGTGACTCATCATCGCGACCAGCCAGGCCTCCCGCACGAACAGGTCGTAGAATTGAAGACCGCGATCTTCGCGCAGACGCGCCATCGCCACCCAGCGGCGACTTCGATGATCATACGCGCGAAAAACATCCTTTAACCCGCCCTGCCCAAGCAATGCGTCTCGGCGATAACGTTCATCACACTGATTCAGCGCAATATAAGCCGGACAAATACTCTCGAGCATCTCGTCATCCTGCCGTTCCGCCCGTTCATAAATGTCGGCCAACATGTCGTCGGTCAGCAACGAATCAGCGTCCTGTTCATCCGGGTTCATGATTCCAAATCCGCCGTTAAATCCAGCACTTCAAGATACAGACGATTCTTCACCCGCTTCCTCAACGTATAAACCGACGAAACGGTCAGTCCGGTTTTCTCTGCAATTTCCCTCGCAGAAAGCCCCGTCATACCCAATTCAAACACATGGATCGCCTGCCCCTGAAACACGGCGCGTACCCGGTCCATCGCCTGTCTGGTAATATAGGTCGCCCATTCCTTTTCGATGATGGCATCAACCTCCGCAGGCTGAACCTGCAGCTCAGTCTCTGCGCGCAATCCATCCAAGCGACGCTGATAACTCCCGACCCGCCGAAAATGACCAAACGCGGCATCACGGATTTTAGCGCTAAGCCACGGACGGAAGCGTCCCTTCTCACGATCAAATTCAGCGAGATCGTTCAACAGCTTCATCAAAACCTGCTGACAAAGATCATCCACATCGCTATCCGCTACATTCAACTTGTGTAGAATAAAATAGATGAAACGCCGGTAATGCTCCACCAACCGCTCCCAGGCCTCTTCATCCCCCAGGTCTCGGGCTCGATGAATCAAGGTATAACTCGTATTTTGTCCATTACCCATAACGATTCAGGCGTCCTGTTGCTCCGGAGAGAAAATAGAAATAATACGATAGAGTAAAGCACTCTAAAGGTTAAAAAATACGCCCTGTGCATCTGTAACAGCAATAGTTGAACCTCATAACGTGGAATCCACGTCTATTACGCAACCAGCCTGTGCTCTGGAAACGAATCAGACGCTGTCGCATCTGAAACATCCTTCGTGAAAGGAACCTGACCCACTGGCATAGGAAGAGTGACATAACTCCCCACCATTCCATCATAGGCATAAACCCCGGTTTTCCCGGGGTGCGGGTAAGTTATCAAAGCCTTAACCTCAACCGGAATTCCAGTAGAATCCGCTTCAACACTCTGATGATTGATCGTGAGCATACGGGTGAGAGGTGTCTGTTTTTCAGCAACGCACCACGCGGCGTTTAAAACCAACGCAACACCGTATGGGAACTCGTGCACGACTAAACGCAGGAATGAGGGAACTATTTAATCGTGATTTTCCCCGTTTCCCGTAGATGACGATAATGATTTGAAATTTTGATGGCTTTAGCCCGGCTCTCATCATCATACGCCCAGAATTCGTTAATCACCTTATTGATCGGAAATTCAGGATCATCTTCACCCAGTTCTGCACGGCGTTCTTTCAGCTGCTCTTTCAGCTTTTCAATAACGCCCGTATATTCCGGATTATCGTAAACATTATTATCTTCCGTTGGATCAAGTTTCAGGTCATACAACTCCCAGGCTGGCGGAATCTGAACCTCGTCAGAATCAATAGGAGCGCCATAGAAAAAAATCAGTTTGTAGCGCTTGGTGCGGATCGCGATATGGCCCGGATTGTCATGATGTTCCATATGCATCCAGTAATGATAATAGGCACACTTTTTCCAGTCCGCGGGTTCCACACCCGTCTCCAGAATCGGCTTAAAACTTTTTCCGTGCATATAGCCCGGCGTTTTTACCCCCGCAAAACCGAGCATCGTCGGCGCGTAATCGATGTTTTCCACGATGGCGTCAGAACGCCCGGCTTTCACGGCTTTTGGATAGCGCACAATGAACGGCATCCGCATCGATTCCTCATACGCCCACCGTTTGTCAATGTAGTCATGTTCTCCGAGGTAGAACCCTTGATCGCCCGTATAGATAATGACCGTATTGTCGTAGAGCCCCTCGGCTTTCAGATAATCAACCACGCGTTTCAAGTTATCATCGACGCCTTTAACACAACGCAGGTAGGCCTTTAAATAGCCCTGATACGCGTCCCCGAAAATCTCTTCGTCGCTGAGTGATTGGTCGAGCGTTTTACGCCAACCCCGAAAGAACGGCTGCGTGTAATTACGGCGCAGATTGCGACGCCCGACGGAGGTACCGATGTAGCGGGTTAACTCGTCATGATCGCCGCGCGTTGCAATGGACCCATGATTTTTCCGATCGCGCATATTGTCCGGTTCAGGAATGGTCACATCCGCCAAATAGGATTCATAGCGCGGCGCATATAGAAAATTATCGTGCGGCGCCTTGAAATGCAGCTTAAGAAAAAACGGCTTGGTCGCATCGCGTTTATTCTTCAGATAGTCCAGGGCCGAATCGGCAATGCAATCCGAAGAATGGCCCTTCATCCTGACACAATTTTTATAGGTGACTTTGCGAAAGGTATGCTCTTCCGTCGCGCCGGTTTCTAAAAAGATCGGGTCAAAATACGCCCCCTGCCCCGGCAGCACTTTATAATAATCGAACGTGACGGGTAGTTCATGCAAATGCCACTTACCAATCACCGCCGTATCGTAGCCCGCCTTGCCCATTTCAATCGACAAATAGTGCCGCTCTTTCGGCAGCGCATCAAACAACGTGGGGCATCCATTCACGGCGGAACTCTGCCCGGTCATAATGCTCGCGCGGCTCGGGGTGCAGATCGCGTTCTGACAAAACGCGTTTTCCATCACCATCCCCTCCGCCGCAATCGAATCAATCGTCGGCGTTGGGTTCAGCCCGGCCAGCCGCCCGCCATACGCGCCAATCGCCTGCGAGGTATGATCGTCTGACATGACAAACAAAATATTGGGGCGGGTTTCAGCGAACGCGCCCGACGACGCCATCGCCAACATTCCCGCGACGAATACAGCCTTTTTTTTCAAACAATACGGTACATTCATTAACTTATTCCTATTCATCTACGATCCCTGCTTTTTGTTCTTCAAATCAAACGGTTCAACAGGCGATTACTTGGCCTTAATCGAGATCCTTTTGGCCGCCAAGCCATCCGACTCGGCGAGCAGCTCAATCGTCCCGCTCTGCCCTTTCACCGAGCGGATAAACACCAACGCCTTGCCGTTGAATACCTTTCGTTCTTTCGAACTGAACGTCGTCAGATCCGTAGGATCGCCATTGCCGACAGCCGCGATTTCGCCCGGCCCGGAAATCGTGTATTTCACCCGGTTCTTGGTACGCGGAACCGTCATTCCATCCGCATCCGCCACACGCACCGTCACAAAGGCCAGATCCTGCCCGTCCGCCGCTATGGTGCCGCGATCAGCGTCGAGCAGGAGTTGCTCGGCCGCGCCGGTCGTTTGAACGGTTTCTTCGGCCCAGGGCTTGCCGTTTTTATACGCGACCACCTTCAGTTCGCCGGGTGCATACACCACATCGTCCCAGCGCAAGCGATACTCGTACGGCCCCTTGACTCTGCGGCCCAATGACATTCCATTCAGGAACAGCTCGGCTTCATCGCCGGACGTGTAGACATGCACCGGCGTCACCTGCCCGATTCGTTCCGCCCAATTCCAGTGCGGCAGGATGTGCGCCATCGGCTTTTCCGGCATCCAGCGCGACTGATAGAGATAATACCGGTCTTTCGGGAAACCACAGAGATCGACGATGCCGAAATAGGAACTGCGCGGGGGAATCTCTTTGCCCAGTGCGGCCATCTCTTTCTTGACGCGCTCGCGCACAACCGGGTCGGGGTAATTCAACAGATTGGTTTTATCTTTATTATACGGCGTCGGCTCGCCGATATAATCGTAGCCCGTCCACACAAACTCACCCATCACATAGGGGTGCTCATCCTGCGACTTAAACTCGGTGTCCGCAGGATAGCCGTTACGCGAAGCATACAATCCATAATCGCTAACCTGAAACCAGCCCCCGTTCCCCTCGTTCTGGCTCTCTGATACAGGAAAAAAATATTCTCCGCGCGAACTGATGCTTGAGGTCGTTTCACTGGCATAGAAAGGCAGGTTGGGAAAACGCTTCCGAATGTTGCCATACAACTCCGGCTTATAGTTAATGCCCATCACATCGGATACCGCACCGAATCCGTTGGTCGCCGCCACGGCTCCGGCACAACCGAATGTGCTGGGACGGGTGGCATCCTCGTCTCGCACAATGTCCGCCAGGTGCGTGACCATCGAAACATCTTCCATCCTACGCGCCTCACGCACTTCGTTGCCCGTGCTCCACATAATCACACTCGGATGATTTCGGTCACGACGGACCATTGCCCGTATATCGCGCTCATGCCATGCGCCAAACAAATGCGCGTAATCATTGACCGTCTTCTCCATGCGCCACACATCAAAGGATTCAACGACCACCAGCACACCCATGCGGTCGCAAAGTTCCAGCCATGACGGATCCGGCGGGTTATGTGCGGTGCGGATCGCATTACAGCCAAATGATTTTAACGTCTCCAGCTGACGCTCCATCGCGCGCCGGTTGACAGCCATTCCCAACGGACCGAGATCCGAATGCTGACAAACCCCGTTGATCCTCGTTTTTTTGCCATTCAGGAAAAAGCCCTGTGCGGTAAATTCAATCGAGCGGATCCCGAACGTCGAAACCACCGTATCGACCGCCTTTTTGTCTTTAAAAACCGTCGTCGTTACTTGGTAGAGGTTGGGCGTTTCCAAACTCCACAGCTTCGGCTTCTTCAGGCGGATGGAACAGAATGCGCCCTTCCCCTTTTCCAACACCTTGTCGGAATTTAATTCCCTGATTTCGTGACATATATCCACTTCATCCGGCGCCGCGCCTTTCAATTCCGTCTCAATGCGGATCGTGGCCTTCTTTTCAGATACTTCCGGTGTTGAAACAAAAACGCCCCATTGATCCACATGCACCGGATCCGTTTTCACCAACCGCACATTGCGATAGATGCCGCCGCCTGGATACCAGCGCGACGAGTCATCTAAATTATTCAGCCGCACCGCCACCACATTTTTCTGTCCGGGTCTGACATGCGGCGTGATATCGAACCGAAACGAGGTATAACCATACGGCCACTCGCCAGCCCAACCTCCGTTTACCCACACGGTCGTGCCGGACATCGCCCCGTCGAACTCGATAAATACGCGCTTATTCTCATCTGCGGCAGGAAGCTCAAACGTTTTGCGATACCAACCGATGCCGGGCCACGGCAGCTTACCGGTCCGATTCGGAAGATCTTTGCGGAACGGACCTTCAATGCCCCAGTCGTGCGGGACATTCAGCGTCCGCCAGCCGGAATCATCGGCATTGATTTCATAAAGCCCTTCCGGCTCTTCTTGATGAGAACCGTTCGGCATCGGCCCGAAACGGGCAAATTGCCAGTTCTCATTAAAATCGATCGTCTCGCGGGCATACCCCTGAGACAGGGCTGCGCCCAATATCAGCAGGATCAGTTTGTTTTTAATCATTATTAAAACTCTCTGTTTTCATCTTATTTCCAAAGAAATACGTTTGTCTGATGCGGGCCGGTTCATTCAACCGGATCTCAATTAACCATTATCCGGAAAAAACGGCTCCTGAAGTTCAATATCAATGAAGCAAAACCCGCCTACCGGAACGTGAATCTGAGTTTGTGACGGTGAATTCAACTCCAACACATTTCGCGACAATACATTGGTCACCTTGACCGGAACGACGGAATTAAAATGCACGCACGCCTTGCGGGCCTTTGGATTCAGATACCCACTATCCACCAGTGTTAAACGCAGATGACGTTCATCTGTCTGTGCACAAACCCAGGCGACATCACCGGATACCGTTATCGGCAACTGCTGCGCGCCGGCTTCGATGGCATCGGATACGTTTTTATAATAGCGGTCCGCGGGATAGGTTGCAGAACCATCGGGCGCATAATAATGCCGCCCATCCGTGATAAACTCCTGCAGGATGGTGCGGTACATCGGATGCAAATGATCCGTCATAGCACCACGGGGTGCTTTCGTATCAGCAAAGACCCCGTGCTGCGGCGGGGTGATCAGAACCAAGCCCTTCGGATACGGCGGGAGGAAATTCTGACGCCGATCCTTCACGCCGGACGCATAGCTCGAAAAATCCCATGGAGTCACCGGCGCGCCCGGCCAGGATCCATTCATCCGACTGAACACAAAGGGATTGTTCTGCTCAAATTCCTGATCATAGAAAACCGTCCATTTGCTCTCTTCCGCATCTTCCAGATAATGATGATCCGGATCTTTCATGCTCAAATGCACCGGAGAAAAACTTACGATCTCTTCGCGTTTAGGAATATACAGTGCCCCTTTGGCCACCAGTTCCCAGGCCAGACTCATATAATCCGCATCCACATAGGTGCAGTTGAGAAAGGTTGCTCCCCCGGCCATATTGTAGACCATGTTCCGCAGAAAATGGTTAGGCAGGCGCTGATAGGAATGCTGACGCTGACGGTCAAAACTCGGATTATCACGCGAACAGCGCATACCCCAGGAATCCAGCGCGCCACTGACCCACAGCCCCATACGACCCGCCACACTTAGGTCCTGCGTTTTATCGGTTGTCTCCTCCAGCCCGGATGTAAAAATATCCGAATACGCACCACTGAGAATCCCGGCCCATGCCGGCAGATAAACCGCGCCCTGCCAGAAAACATTCTTGTTCCGTACATAAATATGGGCATTTTTACCGCGCATATAATCCGCCAGCGGATAAAACAGATGATCCATCACCGCTTCAAAAGCCTCCGAGGAGCCGTTCATTTCCGGCCAAATAAAGACCGTCGGCTTTTTGTCTGCGGCATCAACCAGTCCACGCAACGTCGCCGGACTGTAATAGTACGGATCCGTTCCATGCCCAGCCCACATAGAGACCCCGGCCGCCCCGTCGTATTCTGTCGAAATATCCGCAATGACCTGTTCCTGCGTCCAGTCATATTTTTTGCGGCGGTCGCGTTTTTTCAGATAGGAAGGGTTATTCTTCAGCACCGTCTCACGATCCCAATCTGCCGGATCCTGCACATGATTATTCCACAGGTACTTCAGGAACACGGGACTGTTGTAATTTGCGGCAATCTGCTTCGCAACAGGGTGATCCGGATTCGCCTGCGTCAGGACCACTTCCACCGGATCGCGCTCCCAGGCCGGCTTTTTAAACGTGGCTAACCGGGCCCGAACATCAGCGGTCATCTTTAAAATCTCCGCAATTTTTCCGGGCGGTTTCAAATTGGAAAACGCCTCTTTCCAACCCGGTGTTCGCGGATCAATCACGTGCAGACAACTGCCGCCGCTTTGTGAACTGGCCAAAATCAAACGGCCGGCATCATCTTTCCACAAATCATTATAGGCATAGGTTCCTCCCAGCATTTCCGGCGGGGTTTGGTCTGTGGAATTCAGGTCGTCACGCAGCACAATATGGGTTCCGCAAAGCATCAGATACTGAAAGTCATCGCCCTTCGGAATCGTTTCCACCTGCGTCACGCGATAACTGCTGGCTCCCATTTTTCTGGGCAGCGTATATTCCTGATAGGATTTGCTATCCAGATCAAAACGACTGATCCCCTGATTGCCTAAACTGGACGATCCCAACAAAAGCTCTGCGGTACCATCTCCATCCGGATCGCATACCCGAAAATCACCCACCATATCCGTCAATTCCACCGGATACCGACCATACGGCCGATCAGCAAGCGCTTCAAAAAGGTAGATACTGCCCCGCGCCTGCATATGATTACAGGTTCCGACAAGGGCCAGATGTTCCGACCCATCCGCCTGCGGAACCGGGCGAAGGAAATTGGCATTATGCGCGAATCCGGCCTTCGAGCGAAACGGCTCCTTCCACGGCCGCTCTTTGGAATAAGTGACAGACTCCACTGTTTTTGCCAACGTTCCATCCGCCCGCACATAGTAGATATTCCGGTCAAAGGCACCGCAAACCACATACGGTGTTCCATCATCATCTTTCACTGAACAAACGGCATACATGGGGGTGAGGTGACCGCCGTCATTCGGCAAAAACTGCCACAACTGCGCGCCAGTGGCTGCATCGAGGCAGTAGATGGTTCCATCGGCATTGGCCACCAGAATCTCATCGTCCGCAGTTTCGGTGATATCCGCGCACCACATATCATGAATCATGAATCCGGACAACGCGTTGGTCCACAGCACAGAACCGTCATAATCAACTCCAAGTACAGTGCCTTCATACGATCCGGCCACCATAATTTCTCCGGCTCCTGTCTCCGCCGAACGCACCTTCATGATCGTGTATCCGGTATCGTGGCTCACCAACGGCGCACGGCCCTTGGTCGATAATGAATTCGAATCCCGCGCGCTACGACGGGACTTCTTGGCCACTGCGTCCGTCGTAACCACCGCAATCAAGCTCACCAAAACAAAAATACTTTTTTTATTCATTCCCCACCTCAGTTCTTTCCTCAAATCAGTCATTTTACATCCCTCACTCGTCGCATTCCTTTTTTCTCTGCGTCTTCTTTTTTAAAATCCATTCCACCGGAATATCACGATAATCCGCATTGGCCAGCGGCAGATTCATGGCGGTACGGATCTGCCTGGCATCGGTTGTTTGTTCATGCGAACCTATATCCCGTCTGGTTCTAAATGCTCTGAATTCCAACCCATTTGAAAATAAGAACCCTTACGAGCGAAACAAGTCCTGGAATTGCTGGCGATGGGCTATGTCAAAAAAGAAGTCGCCGACAAACTAAACCTCAGCTACCGAACCATAACGACGTATGCCGAGAACATTTACAAAAAGCTTCAAGTTCCGAACATTGCCGCGGCTGTTGCGACCGCCCTATATGTTGTAATACTGCTCCCATCCTTTTCGAACATGGTCTTTCAGCAAACGATTGGCCCATTCATTATTTGTAATCTGCTTTGATTCACGATCGAATTCCAGTTCTCCGCCCAGACGTTGCGCAATGCAACCAAGCACAAGCATTTGCGTAAGCGGCCCAGCCACTGAAAACGGAGAATTGGTTTTTTCATCGCCGCGACACGCCCGCAAAAAGTTTTCATAGTGGTCCGAGTGCTTTCCAAATTCGCGAGGAAGTGCCCCGGCAACCAGCAATTCACGCATCTTTTCATACGGCACAATCTGGAGCGTTGACTGATGACTGCCCCCTTGAAAGATCATTTCTTTCGAGTAGATAAACTTGCCGGGTTTATTGACCTTTCGTCCCGCAAATTCTTCAGGAACAGGAGCCATATTTTTCTGACCATCATACCAATCAATATCCATGGCCGGCATGGCGCCGCGGGCAGGAAAAGCAAAGTTGATGGTTGATTCCAAAGGAAAGATAAAATCGTTACGGCCAACCAAGTGTTTGGCCGATATTTTTTCAGGAAGTCCCAAATCAAGGAACTGATGAATCGTATCCAGAATATGCGCCCCCCAATCCCCGAAGCATCCCGTTCCATACTGATGCCAGCCGCGCCAATTTCCGGGATGGTATTTTTTACTGTATTCATGGAATTCTGGCGATGTGCCCTGCCAGAGATCCCAATTCAGTTCAGCTGGCAATTGCTCACCCGGCGGATAGCCCGTCACGTCCCCCCATGGATGCCAACGTCGCCCTTTATTCATATAGGCATCCACATGCGTAACATCCTTGATAATACCCGCCTCCACCCAGGCCTTAAACTGATACAGGTTATTCTCGGAATGTCCCTGATTCCCCATCTGCGTCACGACGCCATATTTTTCTGCGGCCTTCATCATCAGTTCTACTTCCTGAAACGTCCGCGCCATCGGCTTTTCAACATAAACGTGTTTGCCCAGACCCATGGCCATCATGGTTGCTGGAAAATGTGAAAAATCGGGCACACAGACAATGACGGCATCAATCTCATTCGCCATCTTGTCAAACATTACCCGATAATCAGTGAATTGCTTCGCATCTGGGAAACGTTTAATTGTGTTGGATGTCGACTCACTTCCAAGTGCCACGTCGCAGATCGCGACCATATTACAGATCCCGGTCTGGCGCATAGACTGCAACAGGTTATTCCCCCGCCCGCCCAAACCGATGGCCGCCACATTTACTTTCCCGTTTGCCCCCATAACTTTACCGGGGATAAGGGAATACCCCGTTGCTGCTCCGAGCGTCGCCATCGAATGTCTTCTAGAAATTTTCACTCCATCTCTCCTAATATTAACTTTTGTTCCAACTACAGCTTGATCTTTCGTCCCAACCGGGATCATCGTTTTCTTATAGGCCGATCATGATGAAGAAAATTCTGAGGACTTCTCCTACGATTCCGATACCAACCTAAAGGGGCTTTGCACATAGACATCCTATGGAGCCTGCTTGGGGTGATTTTCGGACGCTCCCCTTTTCGTCGAAATTTTTCCGGCTTTCGAGGCAGTGTTCACCCTGAATTTCTTGTGCCCCTTAAACGGAATAATGGTGTAGGAATCATCGATTTGGGTAACCTTCATGTATTCCCGCATCGCACCATTCAAACGTTCGTAAGCTTCCGGGAAAGCTGCCGGGTCCACTTTATGTTCGCTATAGCGCGCTGCACTGGAGGAAACGGGAACCCGGTAAAATGTTCCGTTTTCATGAATTTCAAAACGCTGATCACGCACCATGTATAATCCACCTTCCCACCCCAGATAGACAAAGTCGCGATCCTTGCCCGGTGTGCCGAACAGATTGTGTGAAAGATCCATTCCGTCAACGGTATACGTCATCGACAGCCCCGTCAGTCCCGCCAGTGTCGGAAATAAATCGGCATGGGTAAAGAACGACTCCCGCAGCCCGGGGGGAACCCGCCCCGGCCAGCGTATAATATACGGTATACGCCAACCGGACTCTTTGAGATGAAGCTTACCGCCCTGCACTTCCAAATCACCCATATGACTGGTGATTGCCGCCGGAGTTCCATTATCCGCCGTAAAGATCACAATCGTATGATCCGCAATACCCAGCTCATCAAGCTTGTCGAGAATGCGGCCAACCATCAAATCCGCATAGGAAACCATCAGACCGAATGAATCATTATCGTTTCCGCAATCATCCGGCAGGTTGTGTTTGATCTCTCCGCCGAGCCGCGGCGGCTTGTGAAAGGGTTTATGGGTCAGCACCATCGGATAATAGGCAAGAAACGGGTGCTCCTTATTCTCCTCCATGAAGGTACAGATCCTGTCACAGAACAGATCAGGACCATATAATCCTTCATACGTCTTACTACGGCCATCGGCATAGATCACAGGATCACGATACCGCTCATACTCAACCCCCTCATAGTAATCGGAAAACAGAAAATAGTCATCAAACCCATGCTCAACCGGCTGATTCGGATAGAGGTCAAAGCCTCCCAAGTGCCACTTACCGGAAATCGCGGTTTTGTAGCCATGATCCTTAAATAAATCTCCAAAGGTTGGAATATGCGCCGGCAAACGATTCGGCGTGCCCTTCCCCAGACGCTCTAGAATCCCGCTCCTGTTGGTATAGAGCCCCGTAAGAATCATCGACCGGCTCGGAGAACACGACGGGGTTCCATACGCATTGTTCAAGATTGCGCCCTGCTCCGCCAGCCGATCGATGTTCGGTGTAAGAAAACCGGTCGTTCCATAACAACCGATGCTCTCCGCACCCAGATCATCCGCCATGATGATCACCACATTCGGCTTCGTTCCCGCCAGACAGCTAGCGGAAACGAGACCGAGAAACGATAGCATTATTTTCATATGCATCGTTGTCATGGCACTATGCCTTCCAGAGATCTTCGCCGTATTCCCACCCCTTGCGAACGGGTTCTTTAACGAAGGCATTTAACTCGGGATGATTGGTAATCTTCATTTGCTTCGCATCCCATTCAATACGTTTCCCGGTACGGATCGCGAGACCTCCCAGCAACACCATCTCTGTGAGCGGCGCGGCATAATCAAAGTTCGAGCCGGGTTTCGGGCCGCCCTTGACTGCACGGAACAACTCATGAACGGGATCCATATTCACACGCGGCAACGGACGCAGTTTCAAAATATCTTTATATTTCATCATGTTTTCACGCGGCCAGAGCTGCGGACTTTCCGGACGAATACCCGGTGCATAAAGTGTTTCTTCAGAACCCACCATATACATTCCCCCGCCTTTAGGCAGTTTGGCCATCCCCGGTAATACAGGCGGACGTCGCGCCCCTTCATACCAGTGAACTTTAACCGGAGGTAAATCACCGCGTGCGGCAAAATGATACGTAACATGAGCCCCGTTAACCGTGTAATCCATATTAACCGGCTCATCCAATTCAATATCCACGGCCGTAGGCATACCGAGATTCAGCGCCCAGAATGGTGCATCGAGTGTGTGGCAGCCAATGTCGCCCAGCGCCCCCACACCATAGTCCCACCAACCCCGCCAGAGTTTCGGCACATATTCCGCACTGTAGTCGCGCTCCGGCACCGGGCCCTGCCACAGATCCCAGTCGAGTCCTTCCGGCACCGGACCGGTTGCCGGAGGAATAGCCGTTGGCTTGATAAACCAGGGTTTTCTCGGGCGATCAGTCCAGCAATGCACTTCACGGACTTCTCCTAGAATGCCCGCCTGTACCCATTCAACAATCAAACGTATGGCTTCAGAGGTGTGTCCCTGATTCCCCATAACGGTTTGCACACCGTATTTATGCGCCGCCTTCTGCAGCGTTCTCAACTGCCATATATTATGAGTCAGCGGTTTCTGCACAAAGACATGTTTCCCCTTCTCCATAGCCGCCAGCGTCGCAGCAAAATGAGAATGATCCGGTGTGGCCACACAAACGACATCAATCTTATCCCCCATAACGTCGAGCATCTCGCGATAGTCTTTAAATTTTTCAGCCTGGGGATTGGCTTCAAAAGAAGCGGCCGGACTCCGTTTTCGATACAGCGCCTTATCAGCACGCCAGTCGACATCGCAAAGAGCGACAAGATTTTCCTGTTTGCTCATTTGAACGGCATCGGAGCCTTTATTGCCGATTCCAATGCAGGCCACATTCAGTTTTTCATCCCCCCCCTGACCAATGGAAATATTCGGGACAGCAAAACCGCCGGCTGTCAAAGCCGCCGCACCCTTCAGTAAACCTCTTCGCTTCAAATTATTATTCATCAGATTTTCTCCTGTTCAATTAACACATTCGTTTATAAAGGCCGGACCCAGATATTCCTGTACTGGACCGGATTGGCATGATCCTGAAAAATGATCGGTCCCGTTGGGTGCTCTCCCCGGGCCGCCGTTCGTTTAGTCAGCTTGGAAAAATCGCCTGCCACATCTTCATGAATAAGCACTCCGTTCAAACGCACCGTTAAACGAACATCTTTAATCTTTTTACCCTGTGCATCGAATCGCGCTGCCCGGGCAATCACATCATAAGTCTGCCACAGACCGGGCGGATAAACCGCATTCGAGTCCGGCTCCCGGATTTTATAAATTCCGCCCGCCTCATCGTATTTTCCGTACAGCCCGAAACTGTCAAGCACCTGCGTTTCATACAGGCCGTAATGAAAAATGCCGCTGTTTGCACGCTGCTGCCCCACCTGATCAACCATATACGGCAGCTTGAATTCCGCATGCAGTTCATAATCTCCAAATTCCGCCCGGGTCCGAATATCCTGCTTAAACTTTTTACCTTTGTCTTTTCCCGAGACTTCGATCGCGCCGCCCTCAACCAGCTTCCAGCCGATTTCACGCTTACCGATCGCAGACTTCAGCGCATCCACTCCGGAACCATCAAAAATGACGACGGCATCTTCAGGCGCTTTTTTTCCCAGAGTTGGCGAAGGTTTAAAATTCACGCGCTTCAGATCAAATTCCGCACCGTTGACCGTGCCGGACATGGCATCATCCAGAATATTCAATTCCATGGATTCCACCGGCTTCAATGTTTCCGCCAGAAAATGAAAACCAGCCAACGGTTTCAGCCGCGAATCCGGCTTCGGCCTCAGCTTAACCTCATAACGATCTTTATAGCGAACCACATGGGCATGCACCTCACTCGACTTTCCCGCCACCGTCCACCGGCCCGACCAAATGCCTGTATATGAATCCGGAACCGTTCCGAACTCTGTTGCATACGCCCCCGTCAAGACGGCCCCGAGGGCCACCATAATTCCTATAAACTTCATCGTATAAGCTCCATTACTGATTTTACATTTAAGAGGTATTTCTTTTTCATTTTTTCTTTTTTCCTGCAGCCATTTCGACGGGATCTCCCTCCGGATGGCGGGCTTTATATTCCTCAGGCGTCATCCAGGTGATCGACGGCCACCAGCCCGTGTCGTTCGAAAGGCGCGGCCCCTTGGTTGAGCGCCCGTTGCAAACCATGTCGGTCAATTTGGCTTCCAGCATCTGTGCGACCTCCGGATGACGGTCGATTACATTTTTCTTTTCCCCGATATCAGCGATCAAATCGTAAAGTTCGCACGTCTTTTTTCCGTAAGACATCACCAGCTTCCATTTGCCTTCGGTGATTGCAAACTGTCCTGTTTTGTTATTCGTGGCGATGAGCGGCATGCGCTCAAACCCGGAAGAGGGATGAGTCAGAACATCAGCAAAACTCTGGCTGTCTTCGGCATAATTTTCCGGAAGCTTTATGCCGATGATATCCGCGATCGTCGCCATCATATCCACCTGACAAACCGGTTTGTTCCAGATGCGCCCGCCCTTGATAACGGCAGGCCAGCGAATGACAAAAGGAACGCGATGTCCACCTTCATAGTGCGAACGTTTTCCATCTCGAAGCACCCCGCTGCTGTCGTGATCAAACTCCTTGAGACGACCTTTCCATGTGCCCTCCGGACCGTTATCGCTGGAAAAAAGAATCAGCGTATTATCCCGCAGCCCCTGCTGATCCAAATAATCCAGCAGACGTCCGATGTGATAATCGGTCTCCATCACAAAGTCGCCATATCCGGCACACTCACTTTTGCCGATAAAATCGTTCCGCGGCGCCACCGGCTCATGCGGAGACGTCATGGAAAAATAGAGGAAAAACGGTTTTCCGTTTTTGGCATCATCCGTCTTTTCACCGATCCACTCTATTGCTTTATCAGTGAAGCGGGTGAGCAACTGATCATCTTCCCAGTCGGGAGCAACTTCGCTGATAAACCGCTTGTTCTGGATGGTTTCCTCCGGCTGATCCTTCAAATCCGTGTAATACGGTTTATTGATACGCCAGCGCGGCCCGAGACCGGGATTCGTTTTATGATAGGTCAGCAGGCCCGGCTCTGCCGCTCCCGGTGCCAGCCCGCGGTTCTCAAACCAGGCACACACCAGTTTCGGCGAAATGGGAATACCAAACCAATAATCAAATCCACGATCCAACGGCCCCTCCAGAATCGGCTGAGACCAGTCACGTTTTCCGTACTCGCCCGGCAGACGCATCCCCAGATGCCACTTACCGATGCAGGCCGTGTGGTAACCGTTTTCCTGAAGCATCTCCCCGAGTGTCAGACGATCTTCGGCAATCATGGAGGGTTCATCCGGGCCGCCCACTCCGTTTTTGAGCGTCGTCCGCCATGGATAGCGCCCCGTCAGCAAGCCATAACGCGACGGTGTGCATGCCGATCCTGCAGAATGCCCATGTGTGAAGTTAATCCCTTCCCGGATCAGCCGATCCATATTCGGTGTCTGAATTTTGGATTCAGAATTCAGGGCACTGACATCGCCATAGCCCTGATCATCGGTATAGATAATTAACACATTCGGTTTTTCAGATGCCAGGCTGGAGATCGATATCAGCCCCAAAATAGAAATAAAGAGTCTCTGTTTCATAACGGCCTGATTCCTTTTTTTTTCACGCTCGACGGCCTTTGATTTCATTTTTCAACTTCTTTCAGCAGAGCTGCATTCAACCGATAGGTCTTGCCGGCTTTCAGATCCAGTGAGCGACTCAGCTCCTTGTACCGAATCTCACAAGAACCATCCTTCCCGGCATAGAGCACGGCGGATTTAAGTTTCCCGTCGGCCCAGCTGATATCCATTTTATGACCGCCGCGAATGAGCACTCCGTTGAGGGATCCATCGGCATAGCTCTCCGGCCAGCCCGGCAGCAATTCCACAAAACCCGGCTTGGACAACACCACCATCTCCATCAGCAACCGCGGCATGCTCAGTGCAGCATCCAGATTGTATACTTTGTGATTCGGATTATGCGAAGTGACGAATCCGGAATACAGATACCGGCGGCGTGCAAAGCGATCGAGATTGACCTGCACCTTTTCCGCATCACGTAACCGCGAAGCCATCAGGGCCGCATGCATCAATCCATGAGCGGAGGTCGTGTCGTAGGCAAAACGTTTTTCGAGGGCGACCCGTGCCGCCTGCTCAAGAACAGGATCCACCCCCGGCGGCACCAGTTCCATGCCGGGATAAACCGGATACAGATGTGAATTATGGCGGTGTTTATAGTGGTCTTTGTATTGCGCCGGAATCCATTCGGCCAGAGCACCGTCTTCGTTGACCCGATAGGCCGGAAGATGTTCGCGGATTTCCTTCCAACGCGCGATATCGTCCGCAGGAAGACGGAACTGCTCTCCCAGCTCCAGCAGAACATCGAAACATTCTTTTGCCACAGCCACAGAGAACGTCGCATTTTCAGTCAAACGCTCTCCCCGCTTCCCCCCCGGATCATTCTCCGGCGACTGACTGGGAATAATATCATAGACTCCGTCCTCACCGCGCAGCAGATAATCTTCATAAAACAGCCCCAGCTCCTGATAGAGCGGCAGAACCTTCTCTTTCATGAAAACATCATCGCCGGAGAGCAGCGCATAATCATATAAAGGGCGGATATTCCACCCCGTACCGCCCACCCAGTACAAGGCGGGATGCACGGCATGGAAATGCGTTTCATATCCCGTTTCGGGATCCATATTCAGCGATGCAAGAATTCCGCGGCAGCCTACGTGGTATTTTGCATTGGCTCTCCAGCCCGGCAGCTGCCGCTGGATATATTCATAGTAGGCTTCTGCGCACTCGGGCAGGTTCCCCATGCCGAAAGACGAAATCGCCAGATTGACGTTCGAGTTTGTCGTGAAGCTTCCGCCCCATGCCGCCCGCCAGGCCGCCCCCCAGATGCCCTGCAGCGGCGCAGGATATTTCCCGGTCGTGGAGATCAGCAGATAACGTCCCATCGCATGAACTTTTTCCAGAAAGTGAGCCGATACACCATTCTTACGAATGTCAGCCAAAAGCTGTTCATTCGACTCCTCGCGCCACTTCCGGGCGCAACCCATATCCAAGGTCACCCTACGGAACATATCCCCATGCTTCAATGCATGCGGCTTCAGCAATGCTTCATATTCCAGCGGAAGCTTTTCGAGGGTTTTCTGTATCCTTTTCCTGCTGCTGGTCCCGCCCTGCTCCAGCAGCTCAATCCGGATCAGAACCAGAACCCGCTCGACATCTTTAATCCGCAGCAGATCACCGTCACGGCTCATCGAACCGCCTGTCAGGCTTACCCGGCCCACGCCGTCATACCCCCGACGATCAAGTGCATAATCGGCGTGATAAAACAACCACCCCGGTTCCACACCGGATGTAATGGAATTGAATGCTCCGTTGATATCGATATTACGATATAGCGTTTCGCTGGAATCGATACGCCCCGGCCGTTCCGCCAAACGCAATGTAAGGTTCAGCTTCCGCCCTTTAGTCGACCGAAGCTCCACCACGTTGATGTTGTCAGCCTGTGAGGAAAATACCCGCTGCTCAACCTCGTTGATTCCGTCGCTCCAACGCGAAAGCGCCTCTCCATTTTCCAGATTCAGCGCCCGGCGGAATTGCACAACCTTTCCGTCACCCTCATGTATAACTTCCAGATCAAAAGCCGGGTGCGGAACAACCGGCCATCCGTCATTGGTAATTCCCTGAGGTTCCAGCTGTTTCCGAGCCTCCGCCACCGCCAGTTTTGCGGCACCGGCGGGATCGCCGGCCCGAATCAGCCGGCGCACCTCCGGCAAATCATCTGCAATATCCGCCACGGCCCGTTTATCGCGCTCCCAGGCCGGAATAAACAATTCCTCATGGACACAGGTAATGGTTTCTTTGCCGGCTTTCCCCCAAATCATGGTTCCGTGCCTTCCATTGCCCGTCACAAAGGCATCCTCCCACTTTTGCGCCGGCTTCTCCGACCATAAAGTCCAGCGACCGGAATCAGCCGCATCGACCCTATTGACAACAGCCAACAGCGTCAGCCCGACAGCTATAAAACTATTTCTGCTCATTATCAGTTTCCTTATTTAGCTTCAATCTATGTGCATCAGACGACACAGCAAATCCATCGTCACTTAATACGTTATAAAAGTCAGTTCTGCGATCATCGGCGGGCGACTGGCTTTCAATATCGTCAACCGATATTTCTGAGCCGTGACATCCGCGAAGGTTGCATTGACATTGTTTCCGATGCTTTCCTGACGCTTGACCAGCAGCTTCCACTCACCATTCACCAACGCCTCAATTTTATAAGCCTCGGTTCCCCTGCGATATTCACCGCAAACCACCCGGTTAAACGTCATCGGTTTTCCAAAATCCAGCTCAACCCAGCGTTCCTGATCGTCTTTGGCAAATTGCCAGCGGGTAAACAGATCGGCATCCAGTACATTTTGTGCAGCATAGTCCGGTCCGCTGATGCTGGATGCGGTGGCCGTAATTCCCTGATGCACGGGGTGCATCTCCGGCAGCGATTTAAGCGGAGCAGAAAGCTGAACGGCCTGACCGATTTCCGCCAGGCGTTTAATCACAGCATCATCCAGCACCCCTCTATCATTCGGAGCGGCATTCAGCAGATAGTTACAGGTTCGTGCATTGGCAAAGTTCAGTTCGTCGACCACCTCTTCAGTGGGTTTTAACGGTCCTTCTTCATCACCGGGCCGCCAGAACCATTTTGGTTGCAACGTCGGTCCCTGTTGCGACGGAATCGAGTTATCGAACGGACAGTGCTGACCGTGCGTCGCTTCATAGTGCACCACCTGGGTCACACTCAGATCCGTTTTACAACTGTGGTTGATCACCAGACAATCCGGCTGGATCGAATGAATATGATCGGCCAGCACATCGTATGGAAGTTCTTCAAAAGTCGGGCTTTTGCCCCATTTGGACCCCCAGCCGTCAATCACAATGCAGAGCACGTCACCATAATTGGTCAACAGCTCCGTGAGCTGATCTTTGGTATACTGAATTTTTGCGGGCGTAATGCGGCCGGCTTCGATTTTATGCTGACGATCCCAGACGGAAAAATAGAGGCCGACCTTCATTCCCCGCTTTCGGAAGGCGTCGGCATATTTTTTCACGATGTCATCTTTATAGTCGCTGCTGGCAATATCATATTCTGTCACCGCCGAATCCCACAGACAAAAGCCGTCATGGTGCTTTGTCGTGAATACTGCATAATTCATTTTGGCTGATTTTGCAGCTTCGGCCCACTGCTCACAATCCAGCTCAGAGGGAATAAACGTTTTCGGGTCCACATTCCATTCAGCCCATCCGCCATGCCCCTGATAAGTGCTCATACCGTAATGGATAAACATCCCGAATTTAAGGTTCAGAAAAGAGAGGACGGGCTCCGACTCTTCCACTTTACCCCCGGCACTCTCTGCTCCGAGCTCATCCGTCATAGCCGTTACTACATTCGGACGAGAAACGGCTATAGCCGTTTGCACACTTACACCGATCAGGCAAAGCACTGTTTTTTTCACATACATACTGTGTGGTGGCCCCTTCTCTCGCAGATTCAATTTCTTATCCTCTCCCACAAAACCACAGAGACCGTCCCCAGACATTCCGGCATTGAACCGGATTGGCATGATCCGGAAAAAGCAGAGCCGTTCGGTTATCATGCGTGCCCGCCCGAAAACCGGCATACGCATCAGAAACAGATCTAAACACAACGAAAAATGCACCCGACAAAACGGACATAGGGGGAATAATCGTGCTGAAACAGTTCACATGTACCTTTTTCATTCCGATCTAATCCTTCGACGGTTTCTTTTTTGCGCGAGCAGCCCGGGCAGCGGCAACCGCCTTTTTCTTATCGGCATGCTCCCGCGTTACCGCACCTTGATAGCCCACTTTCACACGCCGTTTCTCCAGGGCGGTTTTCATGATTTCAAGTTCCTCTTTGTATTCTGGATTATCCGCCAGATTCGTGAATTCCCCCGGATCATTTTTGAGGTCATAGAGTTCACATCCGCTGTCACCGAACCCCCATTGCGTATAGCGCCAGTCCGCAGTTCGCAGACTTTCGCCGCCGCCTTCCGCAACCGTAAAGACCGCCTGTTTTTTCCAATCGTCGGAAGCAGCATCTTTCAGCAGCGGCAACAGGCTTGTGCCCTGAATGCTTTCCGGCGGCGTCAATCCCGCCAGCTCCACCAAGGTTGGATACAGGTCAACCAGCTCCGCAAACTGCATGGACTTCCGCCCATGCTGCTCCTTCAGCCAGGGCACGCTGATGATAAACGGCACGCGCGTGCACTCTTCAAAGAGGTGGCGTTTCTGGAACTTGTGATGATCGCCGACGTGATAACCGTGGTCACTCGCAAACACGATGATTGTATTGTCGGTCAACCCGGCTTCATCCAGTGCATCCAGCACTTTGCCCACCTGCGCATCCATATAGGAAATGCTGGCATAATAAGCTTCCAGCAAACCGCGATGAAGCTCCGGTGTTGTGATACCCATTGCTTCCGCAGTTTGATCGTTTTGAATCACTTCCGGCAGATCATCCAGATCATCCAGATCATCCTCCGGAGCAAACGGAATGGTGAGCGAAGTGCGCTCGTAGAGATCAAAATATTTTTGCGGAGCAATCAGCGGCACATGCGGACGAACAAATCCGACCCCCAGGAAGAAGGGTTTATTCGGTTCCAATGTCTGGATCATTTCCACTGCGCGATCAGCCGCCATGCCGTCCGCATAGCTGGAATCCCCTTCAGTTCCATACACCGCCGCAAAACGCTGCGATCCGCTCTTTTTCGGGGACCAGTTAATTTCAGGCCCCGGATTTTTGGCGCACGTAATATTGATGGCGGCGTCCCACGATTCCGGATCATCATCTCTGGCGGTTCCTTTGCGGATTTCGACCGGAATACCCATGTGATAAATCTTGCTGACGCGCGCCGTGTAGTATCCGTTACGACGAAACAACTGCGGCAGCGTTACTGTATCCGGCACGGTTTTCCGGAAATGGGTAAAGTTGAGCAGCACATTATTCCTGTAGGGATAGAGCCCCGTCATCATCGAAGCGCGAGACGGCCCGCACAACGGGAACTGGCAATAAGCGCGATCAAACTGCACCCCGCGCACCGCCAGCCGGTCGAGATGAGGTGTTTTACAATCCACATGCCCGTACCCGCTGAGCGCGGTGTTCAGATCATCCGACATAATCAGCAGAACATTCGGTTTTGCAGCAAGGGAACTCAGCCCCATTCCGCAAAGCAGGATAATCAGCAGTTCTTTCATGGTCGTTTCTATTTTGATTTGGTTTTGCCTTTTTTAGCCAGTTTGTTCGACATCCGGATTGAAAATCCGCGCTGTTCCGGCGAGTAGTCCCAGTATTCGTTGATCACCTGATTGCAGGCAAATTTTTTATCATCTTCACCCAGCTCCGCGCGGCGCTCTTTCAACTGCTTTTTCAGATCAGCAATGACCGCTGCATATTCCGGGTTATCGTAGACATTGTTATCCTCGGTCGGGTCGGCCTTCAGATCGTACAGCTCCCACGACGGCGGAGTGCTCGGAGCACTCTCGTCGGTCTTGCATCCATAAAACTGAATCAGCTTATAGCGCTTCGTTCGGATTGCAATGCAGCCGGGCACAAACAGCTGCTTCATGTGCATCCAATAATGATAATAGGCCGCCTTTTTCCAATCATTGGATTCTTCACCCGTCTCCAGAATGGAACGGAAACTTTTGCCGTGCATGTAGCTCGGTGTCGCCACGCCTGCATAATCAAGCAAGGTCGGCGCATAATCGATATTCTCCACGATCGCATCCGAACGGCCGGGTTTGATGCTTTTCGGATAGTGCACAATAAACGGCATGCGCATGCCTTCCTCATAGGGCCAGCGTTTGTCAATCAGGTCATGTTCGCCCAAATAGAAACCCTGATCTCCCGTATAGAAGATAATCGTATTCTCATAGAGCCCTTCCGACTTCAAATAATTGAGCACACGATTGAGGTTGTCGTCCACCCCCTTCACGCAACGTAGGTAAGCCTTCAGGTATTCCTGATAGGCCGCCCCCTGAAGCTCTTCATCATTCATCGACAGATCGAGTTTCGCAGCCCAGGGCCATCTTTTTTTCGGCTCCACATTATTAAATCTGGGATGACGTCGGCCCACCGATGCGCCCAGCAAACGATCCAGTTCATTGTTATGGCCGCGCGAACCGACTGATCCAAAGTTCTTGCGGTCACGCAGATTTCCAGGCTCTGGAATTGTTACATCCTGCAGATAGCCTTCATAACGCGGAGCATACTCAAACTTTCCGTGCGGCGCCTTGAAGTGCAGCATCAGGAAAAAGGGTTTATCTGTATCGCGTATCGTCTTAAACCAATCCAATGCAGAATCCGCAATCAGATCGCTGCAGTGCCCTTCCATCTTCACGGTTCCATCAGCAACCTTGAATGTCGGATCAAAATAATCCCCCTGCTTCGGGAGCACCTTAAAATAGTCAAAGGCATCAGGCCGGGCGACCAGATGCCACTTCCCGATCACCGCAGTTTGATATCCAGCCGCCTTCATTTCGTGCGCCAGATACTGCCGCTCCGGCGGAAGCGGATCGTTGAGGATCGTGCAGCCGTTCATGGCACTGCTCTGCCCGGTGAGGATGGATGCGCGGCTCGGGGTGCAGATCGAATTTTGGCAGAATGCGTTTTCCATCACCACACCAGCATCAGCAAGGGCATCGATGGTCGGGCACGGATTTAAATAGGCCAGACGGCTGTTATACGCCGCGATCGCCTGTGCCGCATGATCATCCGACATCACAAACAGAATATTCGGCTTATCCCCACCGAGCACCACAGAGGCACACAGGATACCGCTTAAAACCGCTATATTAATTTTTGCCGCAAACAGCATGCACCACGCTCATCTCTAATCCTAAATCCCCGCAACAAAACTGCTTGAGCGGTTTGATTGGCAAACCGCTCATGACCTTGACTATTCAGGCACGCCGGGATAAAGAACCCGCTCCAGCTCGCCCTCAACTTCAATCTTGAATGCAAGCGCCACATCGTTCGGCAGCGGCACCGGGTGATAAATCAGCAGCCAATCATCTCCGCGCTCATATTCAACGGGGCCATATCCCAGCAGTTCTACCGACTTGATTTTATTTTCCGAGCCCACCTGCATCTCGTTACGCAAAGACGTGATGCGGGTCCGCCCGTAATACGGAACCTTCAGTTGAATCGCATACAGAGTGCTTTTTCCTTTTGTCGTGAAGCGGATATCAGAATCATCATAAAGGTCAGCGTTAATACGCAGATAACGTTTCGTATCAGGCCCGTCCCAGAGAATAATATTGTCTTCCTCACTCATGTGCCCTTCACCCTGGACCTTTGCCCATGGGCGGGTTCCATAAATGGCTTCCCCATTCTGCCTGAGCCATTTTCCGATCCCCTTGAGCTGCGCAACCTGCTCCGGATCAAACGAGCCGTCCGGACGCGGGCACAGCGAAAGAAGCAGCCCGCCATTATTGGCCACGGCATGACACAAACGACGAATCATGTGGTCTGCGGTGTGATACCGGATCCCATGCCACCAGGACCAGCCGCGATCCGTGCACGCCGGATAATCATCATTCCAGGGCCAATCGACAAACATCGGACGCTGAAATCCCCGTTCATAGCTGTAGGTTCCAATATATTCCCCAAACTGGGCAAATTTGTTGTGAACAACGACCTCTTTGCCTTCATCAATTCCCATGTTGTAGTAGTGGGAAATAATTTCATAGGGAGTTTCATTCTGTGCACTGCCGTCAAACCAGATGCTGTCGGGTTTGTACTTATCGAGAAACTCCAGCGTAATATCCAGGCGGCGCTGTGTGAAGGTGTCGTCGCCGATCATCCAGAAATATTTATCCCGGTTTTCCTGCAGCATCACATCGGCATTTTCTTTGCGCTTTCGAGAGCCATCGACGTAGCGCTTCCAATGTTTTTTTGTGCGCGAATGATGGAACGTAGCCACACTCTTCATTCCGCGTTTCTCCACTTCCGGCAACAGCTCAGCCACGAGGTCTCGTTCTGGCCCCAGCTTTCCGGCGCAGTAATCGGTATACGCACTGTCCCACATCAGATAGCCGTCATGGTGCACCACGCAAAGTCCTGCATATTTCGCGCCGGCCTCCTGCATGAGATCCGCCCATTCCGACGCGTCAAATTTGTCGGCCTTGAAGTTCCGGCAGAGATCGAGATAGCCATGTCCCTCTTCCACCGGGCCATAGCGTTTTTCGAGCGCCAATCGAAATGGATTATCCTTCGACTTATAGAATTGGGAATAACCGACCAGATAGGTCCCGCCGTTCTGCGGATATTCCTTGATCTCTTCCCACGTGCCGATTTCAGAATACGGTCCCCAATGAACATAGATCCCGAACTTGGCATCCTGCAGCCATTCAGGAACTTCATGCTGTCTGATCGACTCCAACGTCGGCTCATAGTTGCCCGCGGCATTCGCCGTTCCGGCGCAAAGTGTCAGTGCCGCAAACGGCACCATAATCATTCCCTTTTTCATTTCTGTTCTCCATTCCTGTTAATCATCAAAACCCATCATCTGTTGTTTTTATGCAACACCCGTTCAAGCTCGCCCTCAATCGGAATTCTGAAAACCCGCGCCGCCTTGTTCGGCCGCTTTTCAGGGAGTTGAATCTCCACACACCTATTCAACCGGTCCATGTCCCTGCAATTCGATCGAATGAATCCGGTTGACGGAAACCACTCTTATTTTTTTGAAAGCGAGTTAATGCGCATGATGCTGTCGCCGGTCACATATCTCTCGGCTATCGAACACCGTTTTCGGAAATCATTTTTTTCATATATGCATCCGTCACGATATCCGGATCGTCAAAAGGAAAACCCTTCCGTTCAATGGTCGCCTTATCATCAATAACAATCCACTCTACCGGCGCAACCTTGACCGCACCCGATGACGCACCGGTGGAAAACTTATTTCTTCCGTAACCCGGCATGACACCAACCTTTTTCTGCAGGCTTTCCGGGAGAAACTGCACGTTATTCATCTTCCGTTCAAACGTGCGGAACTGACTGCCGTGATCATCGTAGTGAGCAGTAATCTTTCCTTTGATCAAAACGTTTTCGAATTTCCCATCCCCTTTTCCGCTGCTGGCCAGAACCGCCCATTGACAGCCATACGACGTTATATCCTTGATCACCGCTTTTCCGTTAACCGTACTTTTGGGGGCAATCAGAACGGCGGACCGACCGTGCCGTCCGATAATATTTTCGGCCTGCAGATTCTGAATACCAATGGGTGCCGTCGCGGAACCCTGCTCGAGCCGAAGAGTAAATCCCCCCTGCCCATCCAGATTACGGGCAATAATATTCACCCCTCCCTGCATCTGCAGCAGCCCCCAGCCGGGACCCGCTCCCGTCATGGAGATATTTTCAATCGTTCCATCCCGGGCCGTGTTCTGCGTCATGATTGTTGAAAAGCGGGTATCCTTTTCCTCGATAAAAAGATTGGCAATCCGGAAGTTGGTTACCTCCTTCGCGCCCACAGCACGAAAGGAATGCTGATCCGGATGATTCGGATCTCCATCCACGGCAATCACCGCTTTTTCTGAAGGAGATGCCCCGGCAATACTCACATTCTCTCCCGTCAGACTGAACACGTTGGCCCCCCGCACCGACATATCTTTCCTGATCCGAACCCCGGGCTCCATACGGATATGCACATTGGACGGAACCACAATCCCGCCCATAAGGTATTCTTCATCACTCGACCTTATCCGGATAATCCCTTTTTTTCCGGGCAGGGAATCAATGGTCTCCTGGAACCGCTGAGAATCGCTTCCGGGTTGGTTTACAAACGTGATGGTCTTGAGTTCATCAAAACCATCCGGCTCAACATATCCCGCCAAAACCGGCGTGGTAATCGAAATCGCAGCAACCGCAAGAACCGTTTTCCAGACAACGGGTATTCCATATTTATTATTCATATCCAAACTCCCTCAGGGCTCACTGCTTCTGTTATTCAGTCCAAAGTATCTTTCTTTTCAGCCATCCTGTTCCCGGCATCGGAAAACAGCACATCCTCCCGCCGGATGACCGGGGGATGCCCGACAAACCCCTCATAGGTGACTTTCTCCACCTTGATCGTGTCACCATAAAGCAGAACGCCCGTCACCGAAGGACCGCGACAGACCTGCCCCCAGCTTTCCGTTTTCTTCCGGATATAATTACGGGTGGCTTCCGGCAGATAGCGGATATCCTTCGTCTTAAGTTGCGCGTGGGTTCCAAAAACCGCATGAATGTTTTTCACACAGGTTCCCGGTGCAAATTTCCCGGGCTTCAGACCGGATGTACGTTGTTTTTTCGACACAAAGCCATCGCTGCCTTTCATCGCAAAAGCGCAGCCTTCTGCCCGGATACCGTCAGCCACCACCACGCCATTATTCATGGAATGGGGACCCAGCAGCAGCGCGGCATACCCATCCTTGCACTGGATGTCTTTAGCCGTGATATCCCACAGGCCGCCATACTGCTTGTCGTTCATTTCTTTTTCCCCGGTTGCAAGGCGAAGCGTAACCCCCCCCTCTCCCGAAAGATTTTCAAAATAAACTGACCGGCCCGCCTGCGCCTGAATCAGGCCATAGCCATATTGTGCTCCCGTCACGCTCCCGTTATGAATTGCGCCATTTTCCGGCATGGCATAGAGCGCAGGCCGCTCAAGATATGGATTCAGGCTGATGCTACTGAAAACCGACAGATTGTCTTTGATATGAAAATTCTCGATCAGAAAATTTTCCACATTGCAGATCACAAGGAACTTCGCCCGCACCCCGCCGCCCGGCATCTCCACAGTAAATTTTCCATCCGCACCGCGAATACTCGTGTTTGCAATCCGCCCCGCGCCCATCCCCATGGTGAAGATAACCGCGCCCTTACGCGATTTATTCAGAACGGGATAAAGAACGGCATCTTTGCTGATAAACAGATGTACATTCGACTCCAGCTTAACCCCGGCCAATCGGTATTTCCCCGCCGGGATATCAATACGTCCGCCACCCTGCCCGGCCAGATCGTCAATCGCCTGCTGAAGTTCGGCACTGTCATCTGCAGTTCCGCGGCCATCGACACCATAGTCCGTCCGCAGGTTTACGGATAAACCATCGGGAAGAAGCGTTTCCGTATAAGCCGCATACACCCTTTCGGTTTGTCCCCAGAAGAACAATCCCGCAACCAGAGCGTAAAGCCATGTTTTCATATGTGCTCCATGTTAAACCATCGATAGATGGCTAACATTGGAACACGAACCACGATTCAAATCAAAACACAGGGGTTGTAGTCCTTACCCCGCTCATACTACGAGATATTGTAGCAAATCAGCTATACGGACATATACTCCCGCAGCCCCCGCTTCATTCGGAACACGCTGTTGACATGGGAGCAATTTAAATCTGAAACAGGGCAATCCCTATTGGAAACCGGAATACTGCTCAACGTCCATTTCCTTTTCCCACGCCTTGAGCTTTTCAACCAGCTCCTGAACCTTTTCAGGATTCTTCGCGGCGAGATCATTCTGCTCAACGCGATCCGTCTTCAGGTTATACAGCGCCGTTTTCCCGCTGCGGTACCCCAGCAGTTTCCAATCGCCTTCGCGGACGGATGCGTAGAGATCCTCATAAGCGCGATAGCCGTAGATCGGCTCGTTGCGCTTCAGCGTGCTGTTCTCCCGGATTACAGGCAGCAGCGAAACCCCATCAAGATCGGGATAAACAGCCGGATTGCCGCCGGCAATTTCAACAAAAGTTGGGAACAGGTCCGCCGTCTGAACAATACTGTCGTTCCGGACACCGGCCGGTGCAACGCCCGGCCAGCTGACAATAAACGGAACGCGCGCACCGCCTTCGCAAAGGGTATCGACACGTTTTCCGCCACGATACGGAGCCCATTCATACAGACTGCCCTGATCCGAGGTGAAAACAATAACAGTGTTTTTATCCATCCCTTTCGCCTCGAGTGCGGCGCGGATACGGCCGATCGACTCATCGACCGCCGCCACCTGCGCAGCATACTGCACCCGCTTGGGTTCATCTTTCAGCCCCGGACGGTTTTCGAACTTCCGAACCAGGTCTTTTCTTCCAATGTTCGGAGAATGAACGTTGTAGTACCACATGGAAACCATCAGCGGCTGCTTCTGATCCCAGCCCTCGATGAACGTCACCAGTTCGTCCGTCAAACGATCGGTCAGATAGGTTTCGGAATCTGCTTCATCCAGGATATCGGTATCTCTGAAATAGTCCGGATAATAATTATTGGGCGAACCGTGATCCGTGGTGCCGACCTGGCGGTCAAACCCCTGATCAACCGGATAAAATCCTTCTTCACCGATATGCCATTTACCGAGAAACAGGTTGTAGTAACCCAGCTCTTTAAGTGCCTCCGCATAAGAGACCTGTTCCAGATCCACCCAGTTTTTGCTCGGAAAGCGGGCCGGATCCGTCGGCAGTAAATGGTGAGACGGGCGACCCTGCTCATCATAAATCAGCTGAATACCCTTTTTGGTGTCGGTGCGAACATGACGCACCATTTTCAACCGTGCGGGATGTTTTCCGGTCAGCAAAGTAGCCCGGCTCGGACTGCAGACCGGCCCGGCAACGTAGCCCTGCTGAAAATCAATACCATCCTTTGCCAGCTGATCAATATTCGGAGTTTCGAACAGATCCGGATTGCGGTAACCGAGATTATTCCATCCCAGATCGTCCACAAAAAACAAAACGATATTGGGCTTTTCCGCAGCCATCGCAACGCCGGCGGCTATCATAAAATATGCGATCCATTTTTTCATCTCACTTCCCCTTCGCTTTCATTGTATTCTTTTTCACCATCGTTCTGCACATCGCAGTTCAACCTCAGCAGGGTCAGCACCGCGTGCTTTATCAAATGCGTCTACTCATCGCTGAATGATTTGTAGTTAATGCGGAATACGTATGCCGCTTCACAGGGTTTATCTCCCTGAACCTGAATGGCCAGCCCTTGGGGCGTCTGCTTCCAGACGACCGCTCCACCACTGATGAATTCCACCGTTTTAACAGGGCGGGATTCGAGCGGATTACCGGCTGCCAGAGAAGTAATATTGAACGCGCCATCTTCCGGCCAGCCCAGCGAAATAGCATAAAGCGTATCTCCTTTTTGCGTAAAACGGATATCGGCAGATACGTTGTCTGCATTCTCTTGTTCGGAATGATGCCCTGCACTGATTTTCGTCGGTCCTTCCCCATAAATTTTCCAGGGTCTGGAACCGTAAATGGCTTCGCCATTCAATTTCAGCCACGCCCCCATTTCGCGGAGAATGGCTTTATCCTCCTCCGGAATAGTGCCATCGGCTTTCGGGCCGATGTTAAGCAGAAGACAGCCGTTTTTGCTGACGATATCAATCAGTTCATCCAATAGATAATCAGACGTTTTATATTGCTCACCTTGAATATACCCCCATGAAAATTTGCCCACTGCAGTGTCGGTCTGCCACGGAAGTTTCCTGATTTCACTCATGCGGCCTCGTTCGATATCGAGCACGATCAGATCTTCGGGAAAAGACGCGTTCTTCATATTTTTATCCTGAAAAACCACCCCTTTCTTCCAATCGATCCCTTTGTTGTAGTAGTAAGCCAAAATACGTTTATGCATGGAATCCCAGCCGGGTTTGTCGAGACCGAAGTCAAACCAGAGAAGGTCGGGCTCATATTGATCGATTATATCGGTAGTGCGATTCCACCAGAGCTCCATGAATTCTCTGGACGGTTTTGAGCCGCGCTCAATCTTTTTCCAATAGAGATCCTGATAGTGCGGATCATTGGTATCCCAGCCCGGATCTTTTTTACTGAAATACCCACGATGATTCGCAAAATGCGAAGAGACTCCGAACTTAAGACCGGCCTTGCGGGTGGCATCGGCCAGCTCACGCATCGTGTCGCGCTTCGGGCCCATATTCACCACATTCCAGCGGGTATATTTTGAATCATACATCGCAAAACCATCGTGATGTTCTGCCACGGGCACCACATATTTTGCCCCTGCATCGTTAAACAGATTAACCCATTCCGTTGCATCAAATTTTTCTGCTTTGAACAAAGGAATAAAATCCTTGTAGCCAAATGCAGAAAGATCGCCATAGGTTTTTATATGATGGCTGTAGATGTCCATGCCATTGCGCTCGCCCCGTGTGGGGTAATACATATATTTGGGGTATTTCTCGCTGCCATAAGCCGGAACGGAATAAGGCCCCCAATGCAGAAATATGCCGAACTTCGCATCGCGAAACCATTCCGGGCATTGGTAATGGCTGCGGATCGAATCCCAGTCCGGCTCCATTTTGGAAGCCGGCTTTTCCAAGGGCCCTCCACCTCCGAACACCGGGACCGACAACAGACTTAAGCCATAAATCGCAACGATCATTTTTTTCATCATTCACTCCCTGCCGCATCCCGAAGCCCGCGGTTCAGATCAAACGTAATGCAAATCTTTCTCTACGCTTATGAACCGATATTCCAGTAGAACACCATCACGCAGTTTTTGAACGGATTTGTATTCAATATCCTGATTTGCCGCAGATGCCCTTTTCTTCCGATTTCCAAATAGTTCAGCGAAAACGCATCCTTCATTTTGACCGCAATCTTAATCCGATCAGAACGCTCCACGCCCCGGACCGGCAATCGCCCGTCTTCCCACTCGTTACGTTTGGGATTAGCGAAAATGGACACATTGTCCATCTTTTCACCTTCGCTCTGGATTTCAAACCGAACCGTATTCTGCGTTAACGGCCTCGATATCCCCTGAGTAAAAGCGTCTCTTCGAAATATTCATTAATCACTTCTGCCCGAAACCAACCTCATAAACTAACGCACTATTTTTCATCTGTTTTCGCCGAATGAATCTCGGCAAAGTGAATATTGTAAAAGAGATTTTCGATTTCCTGCTCGATATTAATGTTGTGAATCAGGAAATCTTCGTCGCTTTTCAGCACAATCGGCGAAAAATTAATGACACCGCTGCAACAGGTTTTTTTCAGGGTTTCCACCATACTCTGGGCAGAGGGTTCGGGCACAGTCAAGGCGGCGACCTTAATTTTGTTGGCATCAATGAATTCGCGAATCCGTTTAATATGGAAAATCGGAATGGGTGCTTCGGCATCGAGTACCCGGGGATCGGAATCAAACGCAGCCACAACACGAATTCCAACCCTTGGAAATCCGTTATGATTCATCAGGGCCTGACCCAGTTTCCCGCAGCCGATAATCACGATCTTCTGTTTTTTATCTTTTCCGAGCAGCACATTGAGCCGGGCAACGACATCGTCAATCCGATACCCTCCGCGCTTATTCCCCGTGATATTGAACATCGAAAAATCTTTCCGCACCAACGACGCTGACACCCCGCAGGCATCGGCCAGATTATCGGAAAACACCTTCACCAACCCCAAAGCCTTCATTTTGCGCATCACATTACGGTATTTCGCCAGACGCCGGATGACTTCCTGATTTCCAACCATTGGAAACTCCATTTATTGTTATTTGTATAACTTAAACTGCCAATTAGATGACTTGTTTTTGTAATTAATATTACCGGAATATTGTATAAACAACGTCAAAGGCATTTTTTTTATTTACCTACTACCCACCAGTCTTTATTGCTCAGACCTTAGAACAAGAATGCGGCAGTGCTCTTGAGATGGGGTCTCAGGAAGCACCATGAACCGGGGGGTTCAAGCCGGGGCTGACAACCAGGGAATCAGCAGAACGCTGAATACGGGACTAGCCAGGGGAAGATCTTTTTAACGTACGAACAGACGCTACTGGAGGGTGGAGACGATGACTGTTACTGCTGAAGAAAAAATGCTTACACCGGCCATCGACGCATTTATTGCGAAATGGAAGGAAAAGCCGGGCAACCTGATTATGGTCCTGCACCGCGTTCAAGAGGAGTTCGGCTACATTCCGCGACAGGCCGCCTTTGAAGTGGCCGAAGCCCTGGACATTCCGGTGGCGAAAATCTACGGCGTCATCACCTTCTATCACTTTTTCAAACTCACCAAACCCGGTCGAAACCGGATTGCGGTCTGCATGGGCACGGCCTGCTACCTTAAAGGCGGACAGGATTTGATTGAAGAATGCGAGCGCATCCTCGGCGTCGGCCTCAACACCGTGACCGAAGACGGTGAGTTCTCGGTGGAAGCGGTCCGCTGCATCGGTTGCTGCGGTCTCGCCCCGGTACTCACGGTGAACGGCGAAGTTTTCGGCAATGTCGACACCAAAGGCATGAAGAAAATCATCGAACAGTTCGAAGGGAAATAGACCGTGCACGCCAGCGTCTGTGATCTGATTACCGATTTGGTCCAGAACGCGATCGAGGCGCATGCGGAAGAGATCATGCTGAACGTCGAAGAGACGGAAAAAAATATTAAAGTCGTCATTCAGGACAACGGAAAAGGTATGAGTGCGGAAACACTGGAAAAAGCCAAAAACCCGTTCTGGTCGGACGGGAAACACCGGCACCGCAAAGTGGGCCTCGGCCTCCCCTTTCTTTTCCAAACGGTGGATATGACGGACGGATCGGCGGAGATCCAATCAGAAGAAGGAGTCGGAACCACAGTGACCTTCAATCTTGATCCTCAACATGTGGACCTTCCAATGTTTGGAAATTTTGTATCCACCGCCGTCTCGCTGATGACTTACGAATTTGATGGAAACCTGACCGTGCAGCACAGCAGAAACAGCAGGAGTTATTCGGTCAGTAAAAACGATCTGACCGATGCTCTGGGCAACCTGAACAACCTGGAAAACATGGTCCTTCTCAAACAGTTTATACAAAGCAACGAAGAGGAACTCCGATAGGACTTTTCAACGAAAGGTGGGAACAATGGCTAAAATGACACTGGATGAATTGCGCAGCCTGCGGGATTCAAAGAAAAAAGAGATGACGCAGCGCGATGGGGATAAAACGGCACAGATTGTGGTCGGCATGGGGACCTGCGGGATTGCGGCCGGAGCAAAAGAAGCCTTCGATGCCTTTCTCGATGAACTCGATAACCATGATGTGAAAAACACCCGTATCACACAGACCGGCTGCATGGGCCTCTGCTTTTCCGAGCCGACCGTGGAGGTTGCGGTTCCGGACATGCCGCGCGTGATCTATGGCAACGTTGATGCCGATGTGGCCCGCCGTATTGTTAAAGAACACATCATCGGAAAAGCGCTGGTTTCCGATCATATCTTCGACAAACCGGCGAAGGACATCATTGACGGGGAGACGAAATAACCATGGCTTTTAAAAACTATATTTTAGTCTGTGCCGGAACGGCCTGTGAATCCAGCAAGGGTGTTGCTCTGTACGAAGCGCTTGAAACCGAACTTAAAGCTCAGGGCGCTGAAGCCGATGCACAGCTCGTGAAAACCGGCTGTTTCGGGTTCTGCGAGCAGGGCCCGATCGTCAAAATTCTCCCCGACGAATCTTTCTACGTCAAAGTCGGCCCGGAACACGCCCAGAAAATCGTGGCCGAACACATCATTAAAGGGCGTCAGGTCAAAGAACTGCTCTACGATAAAGACCAGGCCGCCGGAACCGGCGCCGACAACATCGATTTTTACCAGAAACAGCAACGCATCGTGCTGCGCAACTGCGGCGTCATCAACCCGGAATATATCGATGAATATATCGCCCGCGACGGCTATGCCGCGCTGGAAAAAGTCATCTTCGATATGACCCCGGATCAGGTGATCCAGGAACTGAAGGACGCCGGGCTGCGCGGCCGCGGCGGCGCCGGTTTCCCGACCGGCATGAAATGGGGCTTCACCAAAGAGGCTCCCGGCGACCAGAAATATATCGTCTGTAACGCCGACGAAGGCGACCCGGGGGCCTACATGGACCGCTCCACCTGCGAAGGCGACCCCCACTCCGTGCTCGAAGCCATGACCATTGCCGGCCACACCGTCGGTGCCAATCAGGGGTTCATTTACATCCGTGCGGAATATCCGCTGGCCATTGAACGCCTCGAAAACGCTATTGCTCAGGCCCGCGAATACGGACTGCTCGGCGAAAACATTCTCGGTTCCGACTTCAGCTTCGACATCGAACTGCGCCTCGGAGCAGGCGCTTTTGTCTGCGGCGAAGAAACCGCCCTGCTCGCCTCCATCGAAGGCAAGCGCGGCATGCCGATTCCCCGCCCGCCCTTCCCGGCGGTTAAAGGCCTCTGGGGCAAACCCACCGTCATCAATAATGTCGAAACCTGGGCCAATATTCCGATGATCATCCTCAAGGGGTCCGAATGGTTCAGCAGCATCGGAACCGAAACCTCCAAAGGAACCAAAGTGTTTGCCCTCACCGGAAAAATTAATAATTCCGGACTGATTGAAGTGCCGATGGGGACCACACTGCGCGAAATCATCTACGATATCGGCGGCGGTATCCGCGGCGGCAAAAAATTCAAAGCCGCTCAGACCGGCGGCCCCTCCGGCGGGGTAATCACCGCAGATTATCTCGACACGCCGATCGACTACGAAAGCCTCATGAACATCGGTTCCATGATGGGCTCCGGCGGCATGATCGTGATGGATGAAGACGACTGCATGATCGACGTCACCAAGTTTTACCTCGAGTTCACCGTCGATGAATCCTGTGGCAAATGCGCCCCCTGCCGAATCGGCGGACGCACCAACTACAACATTCTCGATAAAATTTCCAAAGGTCAGGGCGAAATGGAAGACCTCGACAAACTCAAAGAACTGGCCCAGGCCATGCGCAAGGCGTCGCTCTGCGGTCTTGGGCAGACGGCGCCTAATCCAATCATGTCGACCCTGAACTATTTCGAAGAGGAATATCTCGAACACATCAACGACAAAAAATGCCGCGCCGGCAAGTGTAAAGATCTGCTGTCCTACACCATTATCTCAGACAAATGCATCGGTTGCACCGCCTGCGCCCGCGTCTGTCCGGTCGGCTGTATCAGCGGTGAAGTGAAAACCCCGCATGTCATTGACCAGGACCAGTGCATCAAGTGCGGCCAGTGTTATGACAAATGTAAATTTGACGCCATCCTGAAGGGATAAGGAGATAAAAAATGTCTATGATTGAAGCTGAAATCAACGGAATTCCCGTAAGCGTCCCTGAAGGCACCACCATCCTCAATGCCGCCAAAGAAGTGGGCGTACAGATTCCGAAACTCTGCTACCATTCCGACCTCGACGCCTGGGCCGCCTGCGGCATCTGCGTGGTCAAGGTGGAAGGTTCCCCGAAAATGCTCCGCGCCTGCGCCACGGCTATTGCGCCGGGCATGAAGGTGCTGACCCACGACCCGGAAGTGGTGGAAGTCCGCCGCACGGTCCTGGAACTGATTCTTTCCACCCACCCGAACGATTGTCTGCAATGCGGCCGCTCCGGAAACTGCGAACTGCAGACCCTTGCCGCCGATTTCGGTATCCGTGAAATCCCGTTTGAAAAACGGGTTGAACATATCGAGCCGGACACTTCCACAACCTCGATTGTGCTGAATCCGGAAAAATGCATCAAATGCGGTCGCTGCGTACTGGTCTGCCAGGAAATGCAGGGGGTCTATGCCCTCGAGTTTATCGGCCGCGGCGACGGTACCCGCCTGGCTCCGGCCGCCGATGTAAATCTGGAGGAGTCTCCCTGCATCAAATGCGGTCAATGCTCGGCCCACTGCCCGGTCGGCGCAATCTACGAAAAAGACGAAACGAAAATCGTCTGGGACGAAATCAAGAAACACGAAAAACACTGCGTGGTTCAGGTGGCCCCGGCCGTACGTGTCGCCATTGGCGAAGCATTCGATATGGAGCCCGGCGAGCTGGCTACCGGGCAGCTCTATGCCGCCCTGCGCCGCCTCGGTTTTGATGCGGTGTTCGACACCAACTTCTCGGCCGACCTCACCATTCTGGAAGAAGGCACCGAATTTGTGAAGCGCTTCACCGAAGGCGGCGAACTTCCTCAGCTCACCTCCTGCTGTCCGGCGTGGACCGACTATATGGAAAAATTCGCCACCGACTTTATCCCGAATTTCTCTTCGGCAAAATCGCCGCAGCAGATGCTCGGCGCCATGGCGAAAACCTATTATGCCGAAAAGGCCGATATTGAAGCCCGGGACATGTTTGTGGTTTCCATCATGCCCTGTACCGCCAAGAAATTTGAAGTCGGCCGCGACGATAACATGAACTCCACCGGTTTCCAGGATGTGGATGTGGCCCTGACCACCCGCGAACTGGCCCGCATGATCAAGCAGGCCGGCATCGACTTCAAATCCCTTCCGGACGAAGAAGCGGACAGCCTGCTCGGCACTTATACCGGTGCCGGAACCCTCTTCGGTGTGACCGGCGGCGTGATGGAAGCCGCGCTGCGCTCCGCCTACTACCTGATCACCAAAGAAGATCTGGCCGACGTGAACTTCATGGAATGCCGCGGCCTCGAAGGAGTGAAAGAAGCCGAGATCGATATCAAAGGCACCAAAGTCCGCATTGCCATTGCCCATCAGATGGGCAACATCGAAGCCGTGCTCAACCGCGTCCGCGAAGCCAAAGCCAACAACGAAGAGACTCCATGGCACTTTATCGAAGTCATGGCCTGTCGCGGCGGTTGCATCGGCGGCGGCGGTCAGCCCCACGGCGCAACCGACGAAGTCCGTCTGAAACGTACACAGGGCATCTATGCTGACGACGAAAAATCGGTGCAGCGCTGCTCTCACCACAATCCGGAAATCACCCGTATCTACGAAGATTTCCTGGGCGAACCCTGCAGTCACAAAGCACACGAACTGCTCCACACCGATTACATCGAGCGGGCAGCCTACAAGAAATAAGCCGTCTGCCAACAGCTGAAAACCGTCCCTTTCGGGGGGCGGTTTTTTTGTGCCTGCGCCTTGCTTTCTTCAAAGAGGCAACTAGACTGCAATAAATCGAATACATGCGGGTTTAATTTTACCTATGAATTACAGAACTCTTTTTTTATCGGCTATTGCAGCATCAACAATCACGGTCCTTCCTCTTTATGGTCAGGGACTTCCGCCGGCCTTTCCCACCGGGCGGCCTGTGCAGGCCGCACCGGCGGCGCCCGCCGTACAGGCCAACGTTCCGGAAGAAGTGGTTGAACAACGATCTCAACCGGTTCAGACGGTTACAAAAGTCGCACCGGGCCTCGAAAATGATCTGTACAATTTTGCGTTTGAGGGTGCTCCGCTTGAAGTGGTGATGGAGGAATATTGCCGCTGGACCGATAGAATCTACCTGAAAACCGATGCCGTAAAAGCCAATATCACGCTGCGTTCCGAGAAGAAGATCCCTGTAACCGAAGCCATCAAAGTGGTTGAAGCCATACTGGCCATGAATAATATCGCGCTGGTTCCTATGGGCGATAAATATGTCAAAGTGGTTCAGGCCACCGCTGGCGATTTCACCGGACAGGGGCTGGATATCCAGCTCGATCCTGAACTTCCACTGGGTTCCGGAAACCGTTTTGTCACCCGTATCGTCACGCTGCAGAATGTGGAAATCCCCGAAGTGCAGGCCGCTGTGCAGCACGTGATGCATGCCTACGGAAAAATCATGGCACTGCAGCGCAGCAACAGCCTCATGATCACCGACACGGAAGCCAATGTAAAACGCGCCTTGGAAATTATTGATTTTATCGACCAGGCCACGGCCAAAGTGGAATCACGTATTTATCAGATTCAGCATGCCGAAGCGCAGGAAATTGCCAGTAAACTGACTGAAATCATTGACGCGGCGCAAGGCGATGAACCGTCCCCTGCCGTAACCACGGGCAACCGTTATGCGCGAACCCCGCCGGGAGTCATCCGGGCCGGAGCAGCCAACAACCCGAACAGCCGGAACGCCGCAACCCCCACGCAGGCATCCATCGGACAGACTGAAGGGGCATCAGCCACAATGATTCAGGGCACGGTCAAAGTACTCGCTGACGAACGCACTAACATCATCATCATCTTTTCACAGCCGTTGAACTTTCAGTTTTTCGACGAAATCATCAAAGTGCTCGACATCGAAGTCGAACCGGCCACAACCTTCGAGGTCATTCATCTTGAATATGCAGACGCTTCGGACCTCTCCGGTACCATCAACGATTTGATCGGCACTGCCGGCGGCAGCTCCCGCAGCTCCTCGTCATCGAGCTCTCGCAGCAGTTCTTCAAATTCTTCACGCAGCTCGAACACCAGAAATACAGGATCTTCGCGCAGCACTTCAGGCACAAGTGTTACGCCGAATGCCGCACCTGCCGGAGCTCCTTCTATTGAAAACCTCAACCGACTGTCCGAGGATACCAAAGTGCTGGCCGATGAACGCTCCAACGCCATTCTGCTGATGGGCAGCAAAGGAGACATTGCGGTCATCAAGCAGTTGATCCGTGAACTCGATATCATGCTGGAACAGGTGATCATTGAAGCCGCCATTTTTGAGATTGGCCTGACCGACACACTCCGCCACGGCATTGACTGGCTTTATCAAGCCTCGGACAGCACTAAAGTGGGTGGCTGGGACGGCAGCTCCCTGGTCGGCTCTACCAACGGCCTTGGCACCGTTGCATCCGGCGCACTGACCTACTACCAGAACATAGCCGGAATCGACACAGAAGTGGCCATTAATCTGGCTGCAACCGACAACAATGCCCGTCTGCTGGCCACTCCGGTCATCATGACAACCGACAATACCGAAGCCTCCCTGAGTATCGGCGAACAGCGTCCGGTCGTTACCTCTACATCCACCTATAACAACAGTGCCGGAACCACCAGTTCGAACTATGAATATAAAGATATCGGCATTCAGCTCACCGTCACCCCGCGCATTAATCCGCAGCGCTTTGTCGTAATGGAGCTCACGCAGCAGGCCGACCAGATCGGCGGCAGTGTCACAATCGACGGTAACGATGTACCCGTCATTCTCAACCGGGAATTCGGAGCATCCATTGCTGTCCCCGATGGCGGAACAGTGGCCCTCGGCGGTCTGATTCAGACCGAGGTCTCTGACGATGTCACCAAAATTCCGTTGCTGGGCGATATTCCGTTTATCGGCCGTTATCTCTTCAGTTCAGTCACCAAATCGGAGACCCAGCGAGAACTTGTGGTGCTGATGACGCCCTATGTAATTGACGATATCAGCGCCATGACCAAGCAGACCGAACGCCTCTATAAGGGTACAAATCTCCGCCAGAAAGATTGGAACGGCTCATGGTCTGAAAGTGAACTTCGTTTTATTCCCGATCCCGTGGAGGAAGATGATCAGGCCCCGGCAACTCAGCAGCAGATGGCGCCAACAGCAACATCGGCAGATATTCAGGCTCTGATGGATGAAATGAGTCAGCAGGGTGCACAGCAATAGCATCCATGCGGCACGTGCATTTCATAGGCATCGGCGGAGTCGGCATGAACGGCCTGGCCCAACTTGCCGCACAATCCGGATACCGCGTTAGCGGATCTGACCGCGCCTACAGCTCCGATGCTTGGATTTTTCAATGCCTGAAAAAAGCGGGTATCGAGCTCTTTGCGCAGGATGGATCCGGCATAACCAGCGAAACCGATGCCGTGGTTTACAGCACCGCAATCGAGTCCGACAATCCGGACCTGCAGCAAGCTGCCGCACGGAACCTTCCCCGGCTCCACCGCTCGGAATTTCTTAAAGAGCTTGTGGGTGACCGCGAACTTATTGCCGTCGCCGGTACCGCCGGAAAAACGACCACAACCGGGATGCTCGGCTGGATTTTTGAGTCTCTGGGCTTCGACCCTTCCGTCTACAGCGGGGCGGCCATACTCAACTGGAAAAAATTTCCGGTTCCGGGCAATATACGGAAAGGAAATTCCGACCTCTGGATCATTGAAGCTGATGAATCAGATAAATCTTTCCTCAATTTTCACCCCGCCCACTCGATCATCACGAATATTTCGCGTGATCATTACGAACTCGACGAACTCAATGCCATGTTCAACCAGTTCGAGGCTCAAACAGCAGGCACCACCCTTCGCGGCAGCGGAAAGCGCATTCCGGTTCCGACCCTTGGAAAACATGATGAGGAAAATGCGGCCACTGCGCTGGAGCTATGCGTGAAACTGGGCCTGAACGAAACCGACGTTCGCAAAGCTCTTTCAGCTTTCAAAGGCATTGAGCGACGACTCGAAATTGCAGGAAAAACCAATGAAATAACCGTCATCGACGATTATGCACATAACCCGGCAAAAATGGCCTCCGCACTGTCATCGATTGCTGACCGGTTCGGTACAGTGCATGCTTTCTGGCGCCCCCACGGGTTCGGCCCGCTTGCCCAGAGCCTTGCTGATTTTACAGAAGTTTTTTCCAACCATTGGAAAAAATCCGGCGGATCAATCTTTATTCTCCCGGTCTATTATGCCGGCGGAACCGTCACCCGCTCGGTTGAATCCGCAGATCTGGTGGACCGGCTCAATTCAGCTGGCGTTCCGGCGGTGGCTGTGGCAGATTATCCGGCTTTGAAATCTGAGCTTGAAACTGCCGCACGGCCCGGCGATGCCATACTCGGCATGGGCGCGCGCGATCCGCAGCTTCCGCTCTTTGCCCGGCATCTGGTGAAGGAATGGACCACAACCTGAAAATCGAAAGCACAAAAAACCCGCGCGTGAAAACGGTGAACCGGCTTCGCAAATCGAAGCACCGCACCGAGCTGAAACAGACCGTCGTCGAAGGATGCCGCGAAATCCAGCGCGCCTTTGAAAGCGGCTGGCCCTTTCTGGAGCTCTACATCTGCCCCGAACTCTACCTGGCCGTCGACGAAGATCTCCTGGTCGAAAAAATCCAACATTCCGGAGTTCCGGTTTTCCAATGTTCGGAAGCCGCTTTCCGCAAAATGTCTTATCGCGATACCCCGGATGGGCTGATGGCGCTTTCCCCGCTGGTGGGCAAATCACTTGCCGAACTGAAACTGCCCGAAAATCCGTTGATTCTGATTGCCGAAGATCTCGAAAAGCCGGGAAATCTCGGCACTATTCTCCGCACGGCCGATGCCACCGGCGTCGATGCGGTGATTGCATGCGATCATAAAACCGACCTGAACAATCCCAATGTAATCCGCGCCAGTATCGGAACCTTATTTTTTATGCCCGTGGCTGAAGCCACCTCGGATGAAGTATTCGAATGGCTGAAGAAAAACGGTATCCAGTCGCTGGCAGCGGTGCCGGATGCCGAAACGGAATATACCGGAATCGACATGAACGGCGGTACAGCAGTGGTGGTCGGAGCCGAGGACGAAGGGCTGACCGATCAGTGGATCAAGGGGGCCGACCACGCGGTATCAATTCCAATGCTTGGAAAAAATGATTCCCTAAACGTCTCCACGGCAGCTGCAATTCTGCTTTATGAAGCGGTTCGCCAACGCCGGAAACACTTATAAACGGGCGTTTTTCGCATATTTAAAAATTAATTCAGGGATAATTCAACGCTTCCCTGCTTTCCGTGTCATATATATAGAAAAGTATTATTTATACATACACGAGAATATAAGAATTTATTTTTAAGAAATTTCGTTGCAAAATAATAGAACAAAATTACGATACAGGGACATTACGAAAGGAGATAGTACAATGGCTACTAATCCAGCAGGTAAAGGGACAAAAACAATCGGCATCAACATGAAAATGGAGATGGCACAGGAGCTGGAACGGCGCGCGGCGTCCATGCAGCTCTCAACGGGTGCATACTGCAAAATCATCCTCGGGGAATGGATTCGTTCCGGAAAGAAGCTTAAACTTCAGGAAAACTGATACATCTGGATCATCGAACAGCAGGAAAAGCCGGCATCGCATCTGATGTCGGTTTTTCTTTTTTCTGTGCTCAAAGTTTTGCACCCTGCCCGAATGCAGAAGAAAAATCAGTTTTCAATCATTGGAACCGGCGCGGTTGGCGGCTACTACGGCGGCCTGCTTCAACGTGCCGGATTCGACGTCCATTTCCTTGTTCGTTCTGATTATAAACAAATCAAAACAGATGGGCTCCGGGTTGATTCCGTCAACGGAAATTTTACGCTTCCCGACGTGCAGGCCTATAACGATCCATCCGAAATGCCGACCTGCAATGTCGTGATTGTTGCACTGAAAACCACAGCCAATGCAGCACTGAAAAAAATCCTTCCCCGCGTGGTTGGAGAACATTCACTGGTTCTGACCTTGCAGAATGGACTCGGCGGCGAAGCGGAAATTGCGGATATCGTCGGTGCTGACCGTATTCTTGCCGGACTTTGCTTTCTCTGCTCAAACAAAATCGGCCCCGGACACATCAGCCACCTTGACTACGGCATGATTACGCTCGGTGAATATCGGGCCGACGGTGAACCGGGTGGAATTTCCTCCAGGCTGAACCAGCTCAACAAAGACCTTCAAGCCGCCAATATTCCCACCCAGCTGGTTGAAGATCTGGCCCTCGCCCGCTGGAAAAAACTGGTCTGGAATATTCCGTTCAATGGCATGTCAGTGGCCTGTGATTGTCTGACCGATGAACTTGTTCGCAATCCGGAAAAACGCCTGATCTGTGAAAAACTGATGCACGAAACCGCAGCTGCATCCAACGCCGTATGCCGTCCCATCGAACCGGATTTTCTCGCAAAAATGATACGGAATACAGAAAAAATGAAGCCCTATGCTCCTAGCATGAAACTGGATTTCGACCGCGGAAATCCGATGGAAATCGAGGCCATCTACGGCCATCCAATCCGGGCCGCTGAAGCTGCGGGCGTGAATATGCCCGAAACCAAAAAACTCTATGAAAAACTGAAGAAACTCAATCCTGCTGTTTAGACGGAGTTGCAATTAATCGCCGAATATCGGATAACCTCGCGCTCATTTGCATGAGGTTTCTTTTTATGATTAATCTGGAGTATTCCGAGCACCGCGTGGCAGCGGTTAATACCATCAACGACGATCTGTTTGAACTGCTGGTGGAACGCAACGGCATGGAATTCACACCCGGTGACTGCGTGGCGGTTTATACGGAACACGATCAGTCGCGCCCCTACTCGATCGCCTCTGGCCCCGGTAAGGACCTCCTGCGTTTTCTAATCCGTGAGATGGATGGCGGAGAGGTATCACCCTGGCTTCGAAATCGAAATCCCGGTGAGGCAGTCCGGATTACCCCGCCGTTCGGCTGGTTCCGGCCGGGACAGGATATCGGAGAACACCCGTTCGTCTTTCTGGCCACGGGAACCGGCATCGCCCCGTTCATTGCCTATATGGAAACCTTCAACCGGCCGCCGGAAGCAGTGCTCTATGGCGTGCGGCGTGCAGCGGATGCATTTGGATTTTCCGCCCTTCAGAACTTCTGCACGGCCACACAGCTTGCCGTTTCGCGCGAAGCGTCCGAACACCACCATGGGCGGCTGACGGATCTGTTGCCGGATCTGCCAAGAACTGAAAACATGCATTACTATTGCTGCGGACTTGAGAGCATGGTCAACGATACCGCGGCCTGGCTGCAGAAAAACGGCCTGCCTCTTTCGCAGATCCACCGCGAAGTCTTCTTTCACGGCTAGACGGCCTTCGGCTAAAATACCGCCCTTGTAAAATACGGAGTGTGACACATGATTGATAAAGAACGGGCCATGGAACACCTGCTGGACCTGCTGGCGATTGAGGGGCCCACGGGACAGGAAACCGCAGTGGTTGAAGCGATTACTCAGAAACTGCTGACGGCCGGTTGCAAAAAAGAATGGATTAAAACCGATGATGCCCATGAACGTTTGGGTGAAGGGTTTAAAATCGGTAATCTCATCGCCAAACTGCCAGGTACGGTAAACGCACCGCGCATTATGTTTTCAGCGCATATGGATACCGTTCCGCTTTGCCGCGGCGCCGAGCCGGTTATTCAAGGAAACCGGGTGGTGGCCAAAGGGAATACCGGCCTGGGCGGAGATGATCGCTCCGGTTGCGCAGCGATCGTAACCCTGTGCGAAACGCTGCTGAAGAACGACCTGCCTCATCCCCCCATCACCTTTCTGTTTCCGATTGCCGAAGAAAACGGACTGCATGGTTCGCGCATGGTGCGGTTTTCAGACCTTGGAAATCCGGCGATGGGCTTTAATCTGGACGGGCAGTTTCCAAATGAAATCGTCATTGGTGCCATGAGCGCAGTGCGCTGGACGGCGGAAATTACCGGTATTTCCACCCACGCCGGACTGGAACCCGAAAACGGCATTTCGGCTGGACTGATTGCTTCTAAAGCAATGACCCATATTGCCGAACAAGGCTGTTTCGGACGTATTGAAAAAGACAACGGCTCCGGCACAGCAAACCTGGGCACAATCCATGGCGGCGAAGCGAACAATCAGGTGATGGACCGCTGCATCCTGACCGGCGAGTGCCGCAGCCACAGCCCGGATTTTCTGGAACAGATTATCCAGGTGTATAAAGACAGTTTTGAGCAGGCCGCCAGCAGGGTCACTAACGAACAGGGAAAATGCGGCAAGATAAAGTGGTCGGTCATTTCCGATTACAATGCATTCAAACTTAAAAAATCCGAACCCTGTGTACAGATTGCCAGCAAGGCTGTGAAACTTACAGGAAAAGAACCCCGCCCGCTCGTGATGGATGCCGGACTGGATGCCAACAATTTCAATGAAAAAGGCCTGCCGACCGTCACGCTGGGAACCGGCGCGCATAAATTCCATCAGGTGGAGGAATATGTGGAGATCAATGAATACCTCTTTTCCTGCGATGTACTGCTGCAGATTGCCACACTTTCTGCCAAACCGTAAAAAACGGCTCATAAAAAGTGAGCCATGTTTATCTTTATATACGGCCGCCAAATTGGGATGATTCTTTTCGGTTTTTATGAAGCATGCTCACGAATCCAAATTAGGACTCACATTGGTGGAAGTCCTGCTGGCCTTGGTGATCCTCAGCGTCGGCGTTTCGGCACTGATGACGGCAATGTCGCAGTGCCTGTCGGTGGTCCGCACAGCGCGTAACCGTGATGTGGCCCGTGGCCTGATTCAACAAATTGACATGCTCTACCCGATTGAAGAAGTCGATGTGGCGGAAACAATCGAAGAAGGTGATTTTGAAGAGATGGAGGGTTATACCTGGTTCCGTGAAATCCGTTTTTTTGATGAAGAGGAGCGCCCGGGTCTTTTTTTGGTAACGCTGCGGGTGACGTGGTCGGAAAAAGGCCGCGATGCCTTTGAGGAAATTACAATGTTCCGCTATGCCCCGAATGCTGAAGTCGTCACCAGCCAGACCAATTAACCCGGAATTTCTGATAGTGAATGCTGCCACGATCCATCTGAATAAATACCGCAAAGGCTTCACCCTGCTGGAACTGCTGGTGGCACTTACCTTACTGGTGATTGCGATGTCGATTGCTTTTCAAGCATTCAGCGGCACCGTGCGCGGGTGGAAGCGCGGCATTGAGGTCATCGACGGCATCAAACACGGCGATTTCGCCATGCAGCAGATTAAATCAGCACTTAACTCGACCATCTATTTTTTCAATCCGCGAAAAACCTACGCCTTTACCTTTGAAAAAGATTCTTCGGGCGGACTTCCGGCGGATTCCATCAGCTTTGTCACCTCCAGCGGTGCAATGATGCCCTACGATTCGCCCTTTGCCCGCGGCCCGCACCGACTCCGCCTTTTTATTGATGAAGAATTCGGGGCCCCAGCTCTGTTTGCAACAGCGCTCCCGGCGGTACCCGATGTTGAAGATGAAGAAAGTGAATTTGAGGCCGAACCCATTCTGGTTTCCACGGCCGTCCAGGGATTGGAAATCCTGGTCTGGGATTTTGAAAACGAGGAGTGGACCGAAGAATGGGAAAAGGAAAATGCTGTACCGGAGCGGATTCAGATCACCATCTATGTCGCGTCCGACGATGAGGACGAAGATCCTATTCCATTCATGCGCGTGCTTGAGATTCCCGTAGCGGAATCGGTGCAGGATAAACTGACAGGCCCTTCCCTGAAATAAACTCATGCAGAAGCGAATCAACCAACTGAAAAAAAATAAAGAAGGGGCCGCCCTGCTGGTGGCCATTATGGTGTTGCTGATTCTCGGGCTGATCATCGGCTCATTTGCCTTTGAAGTGAATCTGGAGGCCATGCTGGTTTCGTACAAACGTAAAAAATGGCGGGCGGAAATGATGGCCCACTCCGGGCTGGAATATGCCCGCGCCATTCTCGACGAACAGGCGAAGGCAAAACAGCTGGAAATTGAAGATCTGGACGAAGATAAAGATGGCTTCATGCAAGATGCTCTTTTTGTCCAGCGGGGCCTCGCGGTAAACCGTACCTTTTCGTTCGACGACGGCAGTGAATTTACCATTGCCATTGAATCCGCTGAAGCCGGCCGCAACATCAACCTGCTGACCCGCGACCAATGGCTGGATATTTTCGAAATGGCCAACGTTCCCAACACCGACTGGGACGCCATGATCGACTGCCTGATCGACTGGACCGATGAAAGCGACGAACATCAGCTCAACGGGGCCGAATCAGACGATCCGTTCTATCAGGATGCCGGTTATCCCGTAAAAAACGGCCCGCTTGACAGCGTTGAAGAACTGCTGCTCATCAAAAACTGGGGGCCCGAAATCCTGTACGGCAAACCAGCCGATGAGGAAAGCGACGAAATTTTCGGCATTTATGACATTCTCACCGTCTGGGGTGACGGCAAAGTCAACCTGAACACCGCCTCGGAAGACCTGCTGCTCAGTTACTCGGAATACGAAGACTGGGAGCTCGAAAGTGTGTTTGAAGCACGCATGGGCGAGGACATGGAAGCGGGCACGCTCGATGACGGGATCCGCTCGCTCGAGCAGGTCGGTGCCGATGCCGGAAAATTTAAATTGCAAAGTAGTTTTGTGAAGGTAACGTCTGTGGGAGATATTTACGGTCAGCAATATCAGATCGAGGCAATCTTCCTCATGAAAAGCAAGGACTCCGTGGTAGTTTACTGGAATGAAGGACCTGTTAAGCAAAATAAATAAGTTCCGCGAGAAAACGGTGACGGCGGTATGCCGGACACCCGATGGAATTGAATGGACCTCTGTGAAGATTTCACAGGAAGGTACCGAACCGGTCAGTCAAAACCGGCTCGATATCGACCTGCCGGATTCGCTGGCTTCGGAAGACCTGGAAACGAACGATTTCCCGAATTTTGCGGACAACTTCAAAGGCGAAGTAACAGTGGCTGTACAAGCCTCAGCTCTCCTGATGCGCACAATGGATTTTCCTTCGACCGACCCGCAAGAAGTGGCCGATATGGTCGGCTTTCAGATTGATAAAATCTCACCTTTTCCGATAGATCTGCTGGCGGTATCCCACGAAATGCTCAGTGTCGGCGCCGACACCTCCCGGGTACTGATGAGCGCCGTACGGCGAGAACAGATCAACCATATCGGCGAAGTGTTTGAAAAACATGGAATCCGTATTCACAGTATTGATGCACGGGTGCTCGGCTGGCTGAATCTGTTGCAACACGAAAAACGGCTCACCGGAAACGAGTGCGAGATCATTGTGATCGACGATGGAATCGATCTCGTCCTTGCCGTACTGCACAACGGGCAGCCGCTGACCTTCCGTCCGCTGGCCGGAAGCCTGAATGACCCCGAAATACCGGCTGAACTGGCATACGAATTCAGCTACACCCTGACCACACTTGATGCGGAATACGACCTGCCCGCACCGGAAAATATCCATTTCTGGACGCTCGAACATCTTCCGCCGGTCTTCGTATCCGAACTCTCAGAAAAAACCGGTGTAACAATTGAAAACAGCACACTCGCGGAGCTGCCGCCTCTCTCGGAAGGAATCCTGCGGCGCACACTCAGCGCAGAACCGCACATTGAATTGATTCCCGCAGAATGGCTTGAGCAGGAAAAAAACCGTAAAATGCGCAAACAGTTTGCTATTCTGACCGGCAGTATTGCCGCGGTCTGGCTCAGCATACTGCTCATATTCCTGAGCGTCTTTAAAATTCGCGATATGAAGCTGGCATCTGTCCAAAAAGAGGCTGCGGCCATTGCACCGCTTGCGGCGCAGGCAGCACAGAATAAAAATAAGCTCGAAAAACTAAAAGCCGCCTCAGACCGCACCTACTCCTCGCTCGAATGCCTGCGCGAAGCCACCCGCCTGTTGCCCGCCGGTGATATTGAATTTGTCTCTTATAACTATTCCAAAGATAAAGGCGTAACCCTTCGCGGAACCGGACGCGATAAAAGTATCATTACCGATTTCTACACCACTCTGAACAAATCTGATCTGTTCGACGGCGTTCGTAATGAATCCGTTACCGAAAAAACCACAAAAGGCGTCCGACGCGCGGTATTTTCAGTCACCCTTCCTCTATCAAGGAAGGAGGAGAGTTCATGAAAATCTCTCAACGGGAAATGGTTCTCGGCGTCGCCACCCTCGCCCTGATCATGGGCGGTTTAACCTATGTCGTCATCCACAAAAAAATGGCGGTGCACCGAACCAATAAAACAAAAATTGAAAATCTGCGGCAGCAGATCCTACTCGATGAAGCACGAATTCGCATGCAGCAAAACTGGATCGAGGAACTCAACGAACTTCAGAAGGATCTCCGCGTTTTCAATACCGAACAGAAATCGGTATCGCCCGAGCTGATGAAAACCGTCAACACCATTGCCGGAAAACACGGCCTGCATATCACCCGCAGCCAGCCGCGCACGGAAAAACCGACCGGCGACCTTTTTGAACTTCCCATCAACTGTGTCTGGGACGGTGAACTCGAGGCGCTCGTTGACTTCCTTACCGAACTTCAGCAACAGGGCGTCCGTTACGATGTCCGCTCGCTGACTGCTCAGCCTGCCGGAAAAAACAGCGGAAAGCTTAAAGGAAACATCGTCATTCACTGCGTCTACACCCGTAAACCCGGCGGTGCACTGAAAAATCCCCCTGAAAAATGATATGAATATTCAGCCCATTCCTACCGGGGCATATCAGGAAATGTGCTACCTCGTCTGGGGAACCGATAGAAAAACCCTTGTTTTCGATCCCGGCGACGACGCAGATCACATTTCCCAATGCCTGGAACAGCACGATCTCGAAGTCGCCGCCTATGTACTGACCCATACACACTACGATCACATCAACGCACTCGCCGATCTGTACGATCTCCGGCCCGCCCCAATTTATGTCCATTCGAAAGACTGGGAATGGGCCTTTGATGACCGAAACCAGAGCCCCCCCTATTATCCACGCCCGCGCAGCCCCGAAACAGATAACATCCACTGGCTGGAAACCTCCAAGAACCGGACGATTGCCGACCTGAATTTCCAATGTCTGGAAACGCCCGGCCATACCCCCGGCGGCTGTTGCCTCCTGTTTCCAGAGGGTCGATTTATACTCACAGGCGACACCCTGTTCAAAGGGTCGTGCGGTCGCACCGACCTCCCTGGCGGCAACCCGCGGGAGATGAAAAATTCACTGAAAAAACTTCAACAGCTTCCCGATGAAATTCAGATTTTTCCAGGTCACGGGGAGAACAGCACCATCGGGCACGAAAAAGCCACCAACTTTTTTATGCAGTAGAAAATATCTCCCACACCTTCGAAGGTGTGAAATTATTCTCTTATATACTCAATATATTTGGATATTAATAACCACACCTTCGAAGCTGTGTATATTGAGCTGACCCCTCAGATAACTTTATCCAGCCTATCTGGGAAGTTTGATATCACGGCGAATATAGGTCGGCACATCAAGATCCTCGTTGTTATGAATCGTCGGATCTGTATGAATAAACTCCCCTTTGCCGGTCGTTTCCAGCAACAGTTCTCCCTGCGCGGGGTGACTGTTTTTATTGAACAGATCCCGCTGACGCTGGCTGTCTACCAGCGGTTCTTTCCATGCTTCAGCAACGAGTACGATCGCAGAAAGACGTCCTTCAAAAGATCGATCCGTGGCTACACCGAAATTGATCCATACGTCCTCCGGCAGTTTTTCCTGCAGTCTGGAAAGCACCTCATCCACCTCAGCCAGCTTCAGGTCTATGCCACCGGTCAGCCCAATCACAATGCCTACTGCCGACTCCAGCATGCGTCCTTTATTCAGCAGTCGGTGCGTCGTCAGAGCGTCCACGACCGCAGCAGCCCGGCCTTCTCCCGCTCCATCGGCACTCGCGAAATGACAAAATCCGTCACAGTTGCGCAGCATCGTGTGAATACACGCAAAATCAAGCCCGACCACTCCGTGTCGACTCAACAGACGGCTGATCGAAAATATACCATCCATCATTACCTGGTGGCTCCGGGCATAGGCCTGTTCCACCGGCAGTTCCGCATCGGAACGGTCGACCAGCCGTTCATTCTGAATCTGAATAATAGCATCTGAATGGGTACGGATACGCGCAAGGGTATCCTCTGCAGTACGACGTATTTTCGTCCCCTCAAATTTAAACGGCATGGAAACCATGGTCAGCACCAGCGCACCGGCCTCACGTGCGATACGGGTAATCACCGGTACTGCGCCCGAACCCGTACCGCCGCCCAACCCTGCCACCATTACGAGCAGATCGATTTTTCTCAACTGTTTCCGGATATTTGAAGAATCCTTTTCAATCGACTGACGGCCCAGTTCCACATCGCCGCCAGAGCTGAGTCCGCGTGTGATGGTAGCACCCACATGAATCGTATTTTCCATGTCCAGCGCATCCAGCACCTTGGTGTCGGTGTCAATCGCCACAGCCTGCAGATCCGGTTTGAGGGCAACCATCGCCGCCACCGCCCGGGCCCCGCTGCTGCCTACACCCATCACCAGCATCTTCGGAACATGAATTTCACTCTTTCCGCTCCGCTGCTCACTCATCGGAACCTCCCCAGAACAGATTCAGCAGGGTTTTTCCCAGCGAACGTTTTTCCACAGGGCGATTGAGCGATGCCGCATAGCGGATGGCCCCAACATGACTGGCATAGAGCGGGGCATCCTTTGCCGACGGCAGCCCCTGCACATCAAACGGTTTTCCATGCATGCACGGAACGTTAAATACTTTCTGTCCAAGATCACGCGCCCCGTTCAGAAACGAACCGCCACCAGTCAGCAACACACCGGCACTCAGCGGGACATTTGGCGACTGCACTTCCACAGCCTCCTTCACCAGCGTGAAAATCTCCTCCATCCGCGCATTGATAATCGTATTCAGCGTCACCGCCCGAACCATTTTTCCGCTGAAACCCTGCGCCGCCGCAGGAATAGAAATATTATGATCCCGCTCCATCAGATTGGTCAGCGCACTGCCGTCCTTCTGCTTCACCAGCTCCGCCTGACTCAGCGGAATCTGCAACCCCACAGAAATATCGTTGGTCACGTGATCTCCACCCACCGCAAAGGATCCGGCCGCCTGAATAAATCCGTCATGATACAACGTAAAATCGGTAGTCCCGCCGCCGATATCAATCACCAGAACGCCCGCCTTTTTCTGCTCATCCGTCACCACCGCCAGAGCAGAGCACAGTCCGCTGAACACCGCATCGGAACAGGCAATTGGAGCGTCATCGACCAGTTTTCGAAAATTATCCACAGCACTTCGTTTCGCATGAATCGTCAGCATATCCACCCGAAGCTCTTCCCCCGCCATACCAGCCGGGTTGGTAATATTCACCGTATCATCGAGCTGAAAATACTGCTGCAGCGTATGCAGCTTGATCCGGTTATCGGGTAGTGCCACCTTGCGGGCAATTTCCACCACCTCATCCATATCCTGTTCATCAACTTCCGAAAGGCGGTTTTCCAGCGGATCCACCAAACGGTGGAACCCTGTACTTTTTTTGGCCATCGCCTGCCCGCCTGAAGTAATCAGTACAATCGAATGAATACTCTTACGCCGATTTTCCTCCGCCGATTTTATGGCTTTGCGCACACACTTAATCGCATCATCGCGGTTATAAATTTCACCCTTTCGGATACCGCGCGATTGGGTCTCGCCAATGCCGATAATTGAAACCACACCATCATCGCGCACCTCGCCCACCATAGTGCGGACGGTACTTGTGCCGATTTCCAGAACTGCCGTTGCGTCAAGAGCCATCGTTCACCGGTTAATAATAGGTCACCGGCACTTTGGCCGAATCCAGCGTGAGATCCACTTCTTTCACCCGCTGCCCCTGGCCATTGGCAATTTTAATCAGCGTCGCCAGATTCTGCAGTTTGGGCTTAAGCGAAAAACGCGGCATGCGCACACGAATATCCCCATGCAGCCGCATATCAATAAAATCAGAATATTTCAAATCCAGCGTCTCAATCTGGATATAGGTCCGCAGATACCCCGAACTCTCACAGATGCCGATGATCTTCAGCGCGGTCTCCACATCGGTGACCCCAACAGCTTCCCCCAGAAGCAGCTCGGTATCAAGCCCCTTGATCAACGGCAGACTCTTCGACTTGATCGAAGGAGGCATCACAAAACCGTAGCGATCAACCCGCAACGGAAGCCCCCGTTTTTTAACCCCCTCAATCCGGGCAACCGCCATCCGTTCCTTCACCTCGATAATCAGCGTATGCGGCAACCTGCGTTCCAGCGAAACCGATTCAATCTGGGATACTTCCTCCAGCTTCTTTTCGATCTCACGGAACGACTGATCCCACAAATTCATCCCCTCGCGCAATCCCGTCGTTTCACGGATAAAATCCTCTTTCAGACGGCCATTGCTCGAAATCTCCAAATGCTGAATTTCAAAGCGCGGATTGCCCGCATAGAGTTTGTAACCAACCCATCTAAAGCCCGAAAAAATACCGAAACCGATCGCCCCGAGAACCAGCAGCAGAAAAACAACCGAAACCGAGCGGCGCGCCCGGGTTCCGCCGTCCACCCCGCGCTTTTTCGCCCGCACATAATGTGTTTTTTTCCGTGTTGTTTTCTTCTTTACCGCCGCCATGCAAACCAGCTCCTGAAACAATCGCGACACTATAGATGAGCCCGTTCCATGATGCTACAGCAAAGCTCGGAAAAACCGACCCCCGCCGCCCCCGCCGCCTTTGGAAGCAGGCTCGTCGCCGTAAACCCCGGAATCGCATTCAGCTCCAGCACATACGGCCGGTTTTCCGGCGACAGCCGGAAATCCACCCGCCCAAACGTATCTGCTTCCAATGCCCGGAAAGTACGCAGTGCCAGCGCCTGCAGATCCGCCGTAATCTCCGCCCCCAGCTCCGCCGGGCAGACATAATGCGTATCACCCGTCACATACTTCGCCTCAAAATCATACCACTCCGACTCCGGAATAATCTCCACCACCGGAAGCACCCGACCGTTCACCACCCCCACCGTCAGCTCCCGCCCCGGAATATATTCCTCCACCAGAACCTCTTCTGAATACTGCTGCGCATCCGCAAACGCCTCCCCAAAACCAGCCTCTTCAACAACCAGATGACACCCCACACTTGACCCTTCCCGCGGCGGCTTCACCACCAGCGGAACTCCCAATTTCCGATCCATGGAACACTGCAACACCTCTCCCGGCGCAACCGGAATCCCGTTTTCCTCCAGCACCCTCCGCGTCAGAATCTTATCAAATGAAATGCGGCTCGACTCCGGCCCCGACCCCGTAAACGGAAGCTTCATTTCCCTCAACCGACTCTGAATTCCCCCGTCCTCACCAAACCGGCCATGCAATGCCACAAACACCGCCTCAATTCCATCCGGCAGCTGAAAATCCTCTGAAACAACATCCACCTCCGTCACCTCATAGCCACCGTCACGCAATCCCTGCGCAATGGCTTCCCCTGACTTCAGCGAAACCGCCCGCTCCGACGAAATTCCCCCCATTAAAACCGCAACCTTTGAAAATCTACGCGCACACATACCACTTTCCTTCCTAACCGAAATTTGAACGGAGCACCCTAATCATTAACACTCACCAGCTCAAGATTTGGTTCCAGACCATACTCCTCGCTATGAATCTTAAAAATCCAGATCAACGCAATTTCAATCCTCAAAACCTCTTTAAAAATCGCCTCCCGACCTTCCTGAAAACTTCAATCCACGCGCCCCGGGCGGGGCGCGACCAATTGCCGCCACCGAATAACTATCCTTCGCAAGTAAAGTCCATGCCCGCAGTTTACACCCGGAAAACAGGATTGCCTTTGGTATGGATTTGTTAAAGATGCCGGGATGTATGGAGGTATATATGTCGTGGTTTGATGACAGAGGGGATCATTTGATCCTGAATGTGCGGGCGGTGCCGCGGGCATCGCGCGATGAATTGGCCGGCCTGATGGGCGATGCGCTGAAGGTGCGGATTCAGGCACCGCCGGTGGATGGCAAGGCCAACGCCTATCTGATTAAGTTTCTTTCCAAACATTGGAAAATCCCGAAGAGCGCGATTAAAATTCTTTCGGGCGAGACCGGACGGAATAAACGGCTGCGGGTTGCTTCGCCGACCGACGAAATACGTAAAGAATTGTTGTCTTTCGGGAAGGGGTAAGTATCAATACCGCACATGAAAGGTCCCATATTAATTCTAGCGTCACTCCTTCTGGCCGGATGCTCCCCGAAACAGACGGCAGAAACCGAACATCCGACGGTATTTGTGAGTATTCCGCCTCAGGCGGGCATTCTTAAAACTCTGGTTGGCGACACCATGGAAATCCGTACGCTGGTAGGCGAAGGTCAATCGCCGCATTCGTATGAACCGACGGCGCGACAGCTGGCGGCGCTGGGCGATGCGAATATGCTGTTTACGGTGGGTGTCCCATTTGAAGAAGCCTTGTTGAAAAAAATTCGGCCGCTTTATCCTGATCTTCCAATCATTGAAACCGATGATGCAATTGAAAAACGGGTGATGCCGCATGCGCATCATGGCGAGGAGTGCTCGCATAACCACGGCGAAAGCGATCCGCATATCTGGCTGAGTGCGCGTAATGTGGTGAAGATGGCTTCCGCCATGCAGAAAAAACTTGAATCTTCGGGCTTGGCGAATCAGGTACAATATGACGCGCTGATCCACACCTTGAAAATTCTCGATGCGGAAACGACTGAAAAACTGGCCCCGTATAAAGCGGAGCGGTTTTATGTATTCCATCCCTCTTTCGGCTATTTTGCGGATGCCTATGGTCTGGTGCAGGTGCCGATTGAGCTCGACGGGAAATCGCCTTCGCCGCGCCAACTGGCGAATCTGATCGAAATGGCCCAGACCGATGGTGTGAAGGTGATTTTTGTTCAAAAGCAGTTTCCTATGGAGAGTGCGCGGGCTGTCGCGGATGCCATCGGCGGCCGTGTGGTTCAGTTGGATCCTCTGGACGAAGATGTGGTTGCCAACCTCCGCCAAATAGCCGAAGCTGTTGTTTCTTCATATGAATGACGCCAACGAAGAAATACACCAAATGCACGAAAAAGGACTGAACGACCTTAATGTATTTCGTGGCTGAGATAAAACATGAGTATTCCCATCCATATTGAAAACCTGAATTTTTCCTACGGCCCGGTGGCGGTACTGGAAAACGCCAATGTGTCTATCGGGGAGAGAGAATTCATTTCAGTGGTCGGTCCGAACGGTGGCGGCAAAACAACCCTGCTGAAAATTATGCTGGGTTTACTGGAACCGCAGTCGGGCTCTGTTTCAATCTTTGGAAAAACGCCGGATCTGGGCCGGAAGTGGATCGGTTATCTGCCGCAGTATGCCAACCTGGATGCCAAATTTCCTGTGACGGCGCTGGATGTGGTGCTGATGGGCCGGCTGGGTAAGACCCGCAGTTTCGGCTTTTATTCCAAAACCGATCGCGAGGCCGCACGAGCCATGCTGGCACGCGTTGGACTCAATAAGCAGGAAAATCGCCCGCTTTCTGCACTTTCAGGCGGCCAACAGCAACGCGTGCTGATTGCGCGCGCGCTGGTGTCTGAACCGAAACTCTTGCTGCTCGATGAACCCACATCCAGTCTGGATGACTATGTGGAGCAGGAACTCTACGATCTTTTGCAGGAACTGAACAAAGAGCTGACGATCATTGTGGTTTCGCACGATGTCGCCTATGTCTCGCGCTATGTGGAAAAAGTCGTCTGTGTGAACCGGGAGGTACATATCCATCCGGTTTCTGAAGTTGATGAAAACATTATTCACGACATGTACGGGGAACACGTCCACGCCGTCCGTCACGATCAGGAGCACGATAATGGCTGAGTTTTTCCAGGCCCTGCTTCGGCACAGCTTTCTGCAGCACGCCCTGATCGCCGGACTGCTCGTCAGCATTTCCTGCGGCATTGTCGGCACCTACGTCGTAACACGGCGCATTACCTATCTGGCCGGCGGCATCGCTCACTGTGTGCTCGGCGGAATGGGATTTGCGCGTTATATGCAGGTGGTGCACGACTGGCAATTCATGACCCCCATGCTCGGTGCGCTGATTGCCGCCCTGCTGGCCGCATTCATCATCGGCTGGGTCAATATGAAAGCGAAAGAACGCATTGATACCGTCATCAGTGCATTCTGGGGGCTGGGCATGGCTATCGGCATCCTGTTTATTGCGAAAACCCCGGGCTACGGAGAAGATCTGATGGCCTATCTTTTCGGCAATATCCTGCTCGTTACCTCCCGTGATCTGCTGGCCATCGCCGGGCTCGACCTCTTTATTGCCGGCATTGCGCTACTCTTCCACAAACAGTTTGTTGCGGTTTGTTTTGACGAGGAGTTTGCGAGGTTGCGCGGTATAAACACCCAGTTTTTCTATTTTCTCATGCTCGCCCTCACCGCGCTGACCGTGGTGCTTATGGTTTCGATTGTCGGCATTGTGATGGTAATCGTCATGCTGACGCTGCCGGCCGCAATTGCCGGACGGTTCTGCCGGCGCATGGGTTCAATGATGGCGCTGGCAACCGGACTCTGCGCAGTGCTGACCTTCTGCGGTCTCGGCCTCAGCTATGGCCCCGACCTTCCGGCCGGTGCCACCATTATCGTCCTCACCGGGATCGCCTATCTGCTGGCACTGTGCATTAAAAAGCGCTGATCGTTTCCGGTAACCCGTTAAAGTTAAACCATTTTATGGCATGCAGCATGCTTAATATCTTCCACCTTATGAGGAAGAAAATACCAAAGAAGACAATAGGAAAAACATGTATTTCCCCCGTATCGTTAAGTTCGCCCTTTTCGTATGAAATGCGCGGAACACACCTCATTCGGCGTTTTTTAGGGCTGATTCCCGTATCTCGAATACCTCTGGAAGCCATACACTACCTACGGTTAGCTGCACGAAACGAAATTTCATGGAGCAACATGCTATTCAACGGACTGCTGTTGCTCAACCGCTAACACTCTAAACGGCCCGTTTATATCCTCCAGACCCGAAAGGGACATCATATCTTCCTCAAACTGGAGGGCGGATCACACTTCCGTTTGCGGCAGGCCATCGCCCGACATGCCAACCGCAGCGTTCAGAAAACGGCAGCCTGAGCTTATTTCTATCTCCCCTCATTAGGGTTCAACTCGAATCGGCGAAACAAGTGGCGGTCACATGACTGCCCTCTCTCTTCAGCACGGCATCAAAACATTCCCAGAACTGGACACATACCTTCGAAGGTATGAAATAAAACATGATTTTTTAAGGTTATTATAAAAATATCTCTCACACCTTCGAAGGTATGAAACATTCCATCCCCCAAAAAAAAGCCCGTCAAAAGAACGGGCTTTGAACTTTATCCAAAAGCTGGGCTTTCCCAGCTTTTGTTTTTTTATCAAATACTTAGCCTTTGATTGCAGCCTGTGCCGCAGCCAGACGAGCAATCGGCACGCGGTACGGAGAGCAGCTCACATAGTTAAGCCCGGCTTTCGCGCAGAATTTCACACTTTCCGGATCCCCCCCGTGTTCGCCGCAGATACCGCACTTGAGGCCCGGGCGAGTTTCGCGACCACGCTCAACCCCAATTTTTACAAGCTGACCGACACCCGTCTGATCCAGCGTCTGGAACGGGTCGGCCGGAAGGATCTTTTCGCCAAGATAGTCCGGCAGGAAGGATCCAATGTCGTCCCGGCTGTAGCCGAAGGTCATCTGCGTCAGATCGTTGGTTCCGAAACTGAAGAATTCTGCAGTTTCCGCCACTTCATCTGCGGTAAGCGCAGCGCGGGGAATTTCTATCATGGTACCGACCATATATTTCACTTTAGAATCAGTTTTCGCGATAATTTCCTCGGCATTCTCTCGAACAATTTTTTCAAGGAAGTCCAGCTCGGCTTTGGTTCCGATGAGCGGAATCATGATTTCCGGGAGGACTTTGACCGGCTTCTTGAGCTTAGCGACTTTGCAGGCGGCACCGATGATGGCTTTGGTCTGCATGACACAGAGCTCCGGATACGTAATCGACAGGCGGCAACCGCGATGGCCGAGCATCGGGTTGAATTCGTGAAGTTCCTTCACACGTTCGGTCACTTTTTTGGCCGGAACGCCGAGGCGCTTGGCCATTTCCTGCTGATCTTTTTTGGTATGCGGAACAAATTCATGCAGCGGCGGGTCGAGCAGGCGTACCGTTACCGGCAGGCCGTCCATGGCTTTGAAGATGCCTTCAAAATCTTTCTGCTGATGCTTCAGCAGTTTGGCCAGCGCGGCTTTCCGGGCTTTTTCGTCATCCGCCAGAATAAATTCGCGAATAGCCCAGATGCGATCCCCTTCGAAGAACATATGCTCGGTACGGCAAAGACCGATTCCTTCGGCGCCGAATGCACGGGCCGCCGCGGAGTCTGCCGGAGAGTCGGCGTTAGTACGGACATTCATCTTCCGGTTGGTATCGGACCATTTGGAGATCTGTTCGTACATTTTGAAGATCGGATCTTTTTTGGCAGAAGCTTTACCATCCACAACCGCCGAAACCACCGGACTGACCTGAGTCGGAATCTGACCTTCATAAACCATCCCGGTGGAACCATTCAGCGAGAGCCAGTCCCCCTGCTTGAATACTTTTTTACCAACCGTAACCGTTTTCTTTTTGTAATCAATCTTGAGGTCACCGGCACCGCAGATGCAGCATTTCCCCCAGCCGCGTGCAACAACGGCAGCGTGCGACGTCATCCCGCCGGTAGAGGTGAGTACGCCCTGTGCCGCCCACATGCCGCCCACATCTTCCGGACTGGTTTCGTGGCGAACAAGAATGATCTTTTCATCGGCATTTTTGTCGATAGCCGCTTCGGCCTCATCGGCCTCGAACATAATTTTACCCACAGCGGCCCCCGGCCCTGCCGGAAGGGCTGTGGTAATCGTTTTGGCTTTTTTCTCTGCCGCGATGTCAAAGATCGGGAACAAAAGCTGTTCAAGGTCTTCGCCAGTCACAGTCATCAGCGCTTCTTTCTGATTCAGAATTTTGGGCTGTTTTTCACCGGTGAAGACATCCTGCCCGGTAGCCATTTCAACGGCCCAGCGTACCCCCGCCAGACCGGTACGTTTTGCATTACGGGTCTGCAGCATGTAGAGCTTGCCCTCCTGCACCGTGAACTCGACGTCCTGCGGATATTTATAATGTTTTTCCAGGCGCGTCATAATTTTCTGCAGATCCGCGTAGGCTTTTTTCCAAACCGGATCATCTTCATTCGGCATATCATCGAGGTGCTTCGGTGTCCGGATGCCGGCAACAACGTCTTCCCCCTGTGCATCGATCAGATATTCGCCCATCGGTTTGCTGTGGCCGGTTCCGCCATCACGCGTGAACGCCACTCCCGTTCCGGATCGGGAACCCATGTTACCGAAAACCATGGTGCAGATATTCACCGCCGTGCCCATCAGACCGGAGATCTTATTGATCTGACGATATTTTTCAGCACGCTCGGAACCCCAGGAGCCAAATACGGCACGAATGGAAAGGTCGAGCTGTTCCCACGGATCCTGCGGAAACGGTTTTTTAACTTTGTTCTGGTAAACCTTTTTATAGATTTCCGTCAGCTCTTTCAGCTGCTCCGCCGTCAGGTCGGTATCTTCCTTGGCTTTGTATTTTTTCTTCAGCGCTTCAAGTTCCACTTCAAAATCGTGGTGAGTCAGGCCGGTATACGGACCCATTACCACATCGCCGAACATATCGATGAAGCGGCGATAGCAGTCCCAGCCGGTACGTTCGTTGCCACACTGCTCAATAAAACCCAGTACCGCCTTATCATTCAAACCCAGATTCAGCACAGTATCCATCATGCCCGGCATCGAAACCGCCGCACCGGAACGTACGGACACCAGCAACGGATCCTTGGCATCACCCAGTTTTTTCCCCGTCTCTTTTTCCAGTTTCTGCAACTGGACTTTCAGCTGCTTTTCCATTTCCGGCGCATATTTTCCGCCGGTCTTGGAATAATAGGCACAGGCTTCTGTGGTAATAGTGAGCCCGGGAGGAACCGGAAGATTGGCGTTTGCCATCTCAGCGAGGTTTGCCCCTTTGCCGCCGAGAACCGCTTTCATGCTTTGGTCGCCTTCCGTGAGTTCTTTGGAAACTCCGTAGAAGTAGACATATTTCTTCTGAGCCATTTATATTTCTCCTTGTTTTGAAAAATGCGGTATGGAACTAAAAACGGTCTATTTTTAACAGAGCATATAACGGAGTCAAGACCCCCTCACGTTTATTCAGTATTCGCAAAAAAATCCATCTTCCAAAGTTTGGAAAGCCCCGCTCCGACCGCTATGTTTCCCACATGCGGAATCCCCCTTTCCAATCCAAGAGCGCCTTCACGCTGGCCGAACTGCTGGTCGTTATCATGATCATCGGCATCATGTCGGCCATTACACTGCCGATGCTCTCGGGCATTACCGGTCAGAGCAGATTGGAAGCCGCCACCAACGCCCTGCACTCCGCCGCCAAGCTTGCGCGCCAGCACGCCGTAACGCACAAAGAACCCGCCTATCTCATCTTCCATGACGACATCACCGATCCGGAGCTGGCCTACCGCAGCTACGCCGTTTTCGCCATCGATATCTCCAGCCCGCCGGTCACACAGGACGACGGCTATTTTGTCAAAGACTGGGAGCGGCTCCCCGAAGGCATTCTTATCGACCCGGATGCCAATCCCTCTGAAAATCTTTTCGAAATCGGGAACGATCCCTGGGACGGTGCGCTCAATAAAAACAACGAACTCAAAATCGACGGCACCACCTACATCACCCTCGGTTTCAAACCGACCGGAGAGATCGCCGCCGCCAGTCACCACATCCATCTCGCCGCCGGAACGGTCATCAACGGCCGACCCGAAATTTTCAACCCCTGCCCCGGCAAACAGATCCATTTTACAACCTTTGGGAAAAGCCTCATTCTGGATACCGTCTACGGAGAAAACGACGGCGATTTTCAACTCCTGGGAGAAACTGCAGAATGAAAAAGTCCGGTTTCACCCTCATGGAAATTCTGCTCGCCCTGCTCGTCATCAGCATCGGCGTCGTCAGCATCATCGGTCTGCTCGTCTCCACCCTCGACACCAATCACCGCACCCGCGACGATCTGAATACCGTCAGTTTTTCCGACCTCGTCCTCAATCATCTCCATGCCAAAAACTGGAAGGCGCTGAACGCCCTCCCCGGTTCATTTTCTCTGCTCGACTACGACGGAACAGCCGTTGATATAGAAACCGGCCGTATCGCCCGTTTCACCTCCTTCGCGGAAGGCCGTGACGGCAATGCCGCCGAACGCTTCACCGTCACCTATAAACTCGATCTCGCGCAGGACCGGAACAGCATTACCGCAGAGCTGCAGGTCTGGCCCGGCTACACCGCCGAAGGTAACCCGCGTATATTCCAGACGCGAATTTACAACTGGAGGAAAGAATAATGCCGCCCCGCTCCTCCCGCCGCGGATTCACCCTGCTCGAATTGATGGTATCGCTCGTCATTCTGAGCCTCGTAGTCTTGATGATTTCCCGCATTTTCACCACCAGCACCTCAGCAGTCACACGCGGTGGCGATGATGCATTGCTCGATGAAGCAGCCCGCTTCGTGCTCGACAATCTGCAGACCGACATCAGTCAGGCTCTGGTCCGCACCAACGCCCCTTTCCGCGTTGATTCCGTTTCCGTCGGTGACGCCCTCTACTTTGTCTCCACCGCCACCCGTCGCCAGATCCTCGGCACACCGCGCGATCTCGCACCCGTTCAGATCCGTTCAAAACAAAGCCTCGATCTGGTTTCGGCTCTTAACCGATGCGTTGTTTTTGAATATATCGCCAACGTGCAGACCGGCACCCAAACAGCACGTAAAAATCTGATCCGGCAATCCGGATATTACAACGGCACAAAACCCGATTTTCGTTCGGACCGGGAATATACCGAAGAACTCAAAGACGCAGACGGCCTCACCGCACAGGCGGTGCTCACCTTCATGAATTTCCGCATCAACGGCAATGAATCCAACGCCCCCCAGCCCCGCTTTGTTGATGTCATCATCGGGTTGTCCTCCGCCAGAGATATGCGGCAGGCCATGCGTATTTACGCAACGCGCGGCAATGACGAAACTGAACATTTTCTCGCCACCCACGAACAGGTTTATACCCGCAGAATATATCTCCCGAACCTTGGAACTTCCCTGCTGGAGTTTGAATGAGCCGACGACCTCCAACCAAAGAAGGGACCGCCCTGATTATCGCTCTGGGTTTTCTTGCACTGCTCACAGTAATGATCCTGGCCTTTGCCGCCCGCAGCCGAACCGACCGGCTCGCCGGCCGGAACTATCTGGAAAACGCGCGCGCAACTCAGATGCTCCACACCGCGCTTGCAGACGCCATGGAAAATATCGATGTCGCCTTCGGCACCAACTATCCCGCCCGCTTAGCCTTCGGTTCCGGCGACGGCTCCGGTTTCCCCATTGCCGGAAACGTGAACCTTTCCACCGAAGAGAACTATCTTCCGCTGGGCAACCATTCGATTAGAACCGCATACGAAAAAGCATGGTCCACCGCAGAATGGATTCCGGTTTCTGCGGACAACACCGAAATCGGACGTATAGCCTATGTGGTGGTGAACACCTCCGGCCTGCTCGATGCCAACAGCATCGGCGATGCGGAAACGCGGCGACGGAACGGACGCTCGCCCGAAGAAATCAAACTGTCCCATGAACTGCTGGACGAGCTCAACACTTCCGCCCAACTGATCGATGCCGACGGAAATGCAGTCCCGGCACCGGATGCCGGAACCGCATTGATCCACAACCGCGATACGGCGTGGAAACGCTTCGAATCCCTGCGTGACATTAAAACCCTCAATTCATCCGAACGCGGCAGCGCTATCGGCGGCGACATCGCATCGTTCAATACCTTCTCGTTATACCCTTCAAACCGCACGGAGCATCTGCTGCTGACGGAAAACACCGATGCTGACGAGTTTGAACAAATGTTGACAGAACAGTGCGGTTTTTCTGACGATGAGACGGAACATATTGTAAATAACTATTTCGACTATATCGATGCTGACAGCGTTCCACGTGCACTCGACGGCTCAAGCCCCGAAGCCGTCCCCATGATCAACGAAATACGCCTCGATAATGTCGTATTCGACCACAACGTCATTGACCCGACCAATGTACACTATGAAATCTCCGGAGAACTGTACGTCGAAACCTGGTATCCATTCAGCAACGATGTGCCGGATGATGCTTTCATGGAAATTTTCGCAGCCAACATCTCAACAACTCCGGACTCAAAATCAGGAAACCTCGAAATTCTGGACGGCGAAGAGTATGCCGGCCAGTCGCTCTACACCACGCTCGTCGTCAGCTATACCAATATGTCCAAGGCGATCATTTTTCCTTTAACAGAGTACGCTTCCAATACCGACGGTGCCTTCACAGAATATCTGTTTGAATTCAATTATGATGAAACTCTGGAACTCAAAACGGCCTTCTACGAAGGCGAAGCGACCGACCCCGTCAAACTCTTCTTCCTCAATGAATCGATTGAAATCAATTTTGATGAACCCGTGGACCGCGTCGAAGATATCGAACTGGAGCTTCCCGTATCGGAGAGCGGTTCCGACTCCACCGTGGCCTACAGTTGCCGCGATCCACGGATTAATCACGATTTCCTCGCCGACTGGCAGGAACAGGATTCCACCCCGCATGCCGTCAACGCCATCGAAGACTGGGGCGAGGAAGCGGACCTGATTGACAAGAATTCCATTCTGTTTTATTGCGCCAACCGGCCCATGACCAACACCGCCGAACTCGGTTTTTTATCGACCGGCGAACCATGGGATACCGTCCGCCTCTACGCCGCCGGCGAAACGCCCGATCCTGTCCTGGATTATTTCCACACCCCGGAAGATCTGACCCATGCCCCCATTGGCCCCGGTTATATTAATATCAACTCCCCCCACTCCAACGTTTTGGCCACCGCCTTCTGGCAGGCCCCTCTCGGCGACTCCAGAGCAATCACGGCCGGGCAGGCGGAAATTCTCGGCGCCAATCTGGCCCGGGCAACCAACCCCGAATGGAAAAACCGCTCCCACGCCGGCTATGCACTCGCTGATAATCTACCGGACTGGAACCTGCTGACCGACGCTCAGAAAGAGTCCCTTGTGGCCAATACCTACCGCCTGTTCGGCTGGCGCGACACATCCTATACCATTCTGCTGCTGGCCCAGACCGGAACCGACATCGACAACAACGGACTCAAAGACGAAGAAATCCGCGCATCCCGTCAGGCAGTGGTGCAGATCTGGCGCGATCCGCTGACGGAAGCCGCCGCCGTCACTTTTTTCGGACTCTCCGACACGCTGCGCAACGATGTCGACGGCGGGGCCGACAGCTGGGGCACACTGCTCAACGCCTTTGCACCGTGATCGATTTCCAACCTCCGGAAGTTTCCAGCCTTTGGAAGTTTCCAACCTCTGGAAATTTCCCTATACACAGCCCCCATGATTACCGATTACCTGAAAGAAAGACAGGCGCAGGTCGACCGCGCTATCGAACAGCTGCTTCCCGCAAAAGATGTCCGCCCCGCCCTGCTGCACGAGGCCATGCGCTACAGCGTACTCAACGGCGGCAAACGCATCCGCCCGATCCTCGCCATCGCAGCAGCCGAAGCCCTTGGAAAAACGGCCGAAGATGTCATAAAACCGGCGGTCTCCGTGGAACTCTACCACTGCTCCACACTGATCCACGACGATCTCCCCTGTATGGACGACGATGATCTGCGCCGGGGGCAACCCACCTGCCATATCCAATACGGCGAAGCCAATGCCGTACTGGCCGGCGATGCCCTCATGATTATGGCCTTTGAACTGCTGGCAGAATTCGGCAATGCGCAACTGGGCCTTGAACTCGCCCGCGCCGCCGGCTCACGCGGCGTAATTGCCGGACAGGTGGAAGACCTCGCCGCGGAAGGCAAAGCCCCCAATGCGGATCTCGTCGAATTTATTCACCTGAACAAAACCGCCATTCTCATTCAGGCCTCGGTCCGCATGGGAGCCATCGCTGCCGGGGCCAATGAAAAAGAGCTGGATCGACTCAGCCGGTTCGGCCGGAAAATCGGTCTGGCCTTTCAGATTGCCGACGATATTCTCGACGAAACTTCCAGCGACGACGTGCTGGGCAAGCCCACCGGTTCCGATACCGAACAGCATAAAATGACCTATCCCGCCGTCCACGGCATGGATGCAGCCCAGACTCGTGTGCGTGCGCTGACGTTTGATGCTATCGCCGCGCTGATGGATCTCAACCGTGACACCAGCGCCCTGAAAAGCATTGCCGAGTTTTTGATGAACCGGACCTTTTAGGCCTACTGCTGTTGAATACGAACCGTTGCACCCTTTAATCCGTCAACAGAAGCATTAACCACAATATCGCCTTTTGTTTTTCCGGCCTGCAGCATCATCAGTACGCGGCCCTGATCGGTTTCACAGCGGTCGGACTGGAAATCCTGCACACTTGAGGAGTTTCCATTGTCGACACCGATATTGCGGGCATCGCCCTCTACGGAAAATCTGACCCTGTGCGTCCGGTGCCGAACCGACCGCCCTTTTTCATCGACGACTTCAGCCACACAATGCACCGCATCCCGTCCATCGGCACGCAGCGTTTTCTTATCCAGCTTCAGCCGAACCGCAACAGCTTCAGCGGCCGTGTGCAGCGTCTTAATCGCCGCAACCTGTCCATTGTTTCGTCCAACCGCTTTCAGCGATCCTTCTTCAAACGGAACAATCCATTTCAGCAGACGATCTTCATGATCCGCCAGTTTCCGAACGCCCAGCGATTTACCGTTTAGAAACAGTTCATTCTCCTCACAGTTGGAATAGAGCTCAATATAAACCGGCTCGCCGACTTCAAAATTCCAATGGTTGGAAACCTCCGGCCACCACCACTTTTTATCGCGCGGATTTTCCGGATTCTCAACAACCTCGTCATTCTTCAGCAGATAGTTGGAATCGGCCTGCGGCTGAGCGGCAATGTAAACCAGCGGCTCATCTTCTTTCCAGAAGGTCTTGAAAAACCAGTAGCGCGGTTTGCGGAATCCGGCGGTATTCAGCATCCCGCTTGCGGTAGAACGTTTCGGCCAGTCGCGCGATTCACCGAGATAATCAATTCCTGTCCAGAGAAAGACTCCGGCAATATGCTCATTTTCCAGCACACTTTTCCACTCTTCCCACTGCACCCAGTTTTCGGTGCCGCAGATCATTTTTTCCGGATAGTGTTCATGCCCCCATTCATTGAGCACCGTGCGGTAACTGTAACCCACCACATCCAGCGCATCGGCATATCCCGAAAAATGACTCACCGAAGGCATCACCATATTCGCCGTTACCGGACGGGTGGTATCGAGTTCCTTAATCCAGCGCGACAGATCGGCCGCCTGCTCCGCCAGAATGTGTTCTCCCTGACGCTTCTGCGAAACGGAAAAGCGCTCCCGGATTTCCTCTGCCGAAAACGGCGGAAGATCCCAGTAGTAGCTCACCTCGTTCTCTTTATCCCAATAGCCCGTGGCATCGGAATACCCTGCATAGGTCCACTCAATTTCGTTGCCGATGCTCCACTGGATAATGGACGGATGATTCCGGTCGCGCAGCACCATGGCTTTGATATCCCGCTCGGCCCAGTCACCGAACTCCTCCGAATACCCGCGCGTTAAATCATCCACATCTTTTGCATTGAAATTATGGCGTTTGTCTTTTGGATTAAACCATTCATCAAATGCTTCATCCTGCACCAGAAATCCCATGCGGTCGCACAGATCCAGAAAAGCTTCCGACGGCGGGTTATGCGCCGTTCGAATGGCATTACAGCCCGCCTCCTTCAGATAACGAAGACGACGTTCCCACACGGCATCCGGAACTGCTGCGCCCACGGCGCCCCCGTCATGATGCAGACAAACCCCTTTAATCCGCATGTGTTCTCCATTCAGAAAAAAGCCTTTGTCCGGATCGTTGTAAATATCGCGTATCCCGAAACCCGTCGTTGCTCTATCCAGCACCCGGTCTCCCGAAACCACTTCAACTTCCGCCCGGTAAAGATACGGATGGTCAGGCTCCCACCGTTCAGGATTCCCGACAGTAAACGCCAGCGTTCCAACGGCCGGAGCTCCAGCCGCCAGATCCATTTCCAGCGTCTGGAAACCGACGGATTTCCCTGCGGCATCCTGCAGATCGACTTTCAGCAGAACCGGTTCTGCTGCATTCATACGGTTCTTCAGCGTAACGTCAACCTGAACGCGGTCGCCCCGGGTCGTCACAAAAACGCCGTACTGCTCGATATGGACCGGGCCGTGAGCAACCCATTTCACATCGCGGTAAATCCCGGATCCCGGATACCACCGGCAATCCAGATAGGCGGAGCGATCCACCCGAACGGCAACGGTATTTTTTCCGCCATAGTTTAAATATTCCGTCAGCTCGTAACTGAACGGAATATAGCCGAACGGCCGTTTCCCCAGATAATGCCCGTTAATCCAGACCTCTGAATTATTATAAACCCCGTCAAAATCGATCCGGAAAATCTGTCCTTTTTCCGCCGCAGAGACTTCGAATGTTTTTCGATACCAGCCGATACCGCCCGGCAGAAAGGCCGTGCAGCCCCCGGCATGATTAGTGGTAAAGGAATATTCCACACTCCAGTCGTGCGGAAGATCGAGCTCTCGCCACGCCGAATCATCGAACGCCGCATTTTTTGCTGACGGCACATCGCCCGGCAGAAATTTCCAGCCGTTGGAAAAGTTCTGACCTTCCCCACCATGAGCAATCCATCCTGCCATACCCATCGCCATTGCCGCCGTCAGCCCAAGCTTCACTTTACGTCATCCTTTTCGAGCGTGTAAGCACGGACATAATCGTAGTACGTGGTGTTTTTGGAATCATCGAGAATCTGTTCCTTTTCCGGAAGCACTTCCCAGTCATAAATCTCGCAAACCAGATTGATAAACATCTTCCGGTCAAACGGCGACGGATCCTTTTCTGTTGAAACTTCGATGGTCTGCACATGCTCTCCATCGAGATAAAAATGCATGGTTTTTGCATCGACCCACCAGCAACCGTAAGTATGGAAGTCCTCATCCACATTGCTGCCGATATCGTATGAGGCTCCTTTTTTCACCACCGGATATTCACCATCAACCTTTTCTTCATTCATGAAGGTAATATGTGTATTGGAACGGAACTGATGTTTGAAATCAGGCCATCGCTGTGCATCACCGATACATTCCTGAATATCGAGTTCTGTTCGTTTGCCCGCTTTTTCCGCATCCTTCCGCGGATTCATCAGCCAGAATGTGGATGACGTACGCAGACTGGAAGCCTTCATACGGGTTTCGTAATAGCCATAACCGGCCTCCTGCCCTTTCGACTGAATCGCACCGCAGGCAATCCACCACTCCCCGTCATCGCCGCGCGGCGGATCAAGCAATCCGATCTTAATCCGGAGCAATCCGTCATCCACCTGAACAGACTCCGGAACAAACAGCCCCGGCACACGCCCCTTCCAACCCGGATAATGATTATGCCACTTTTCATCATCGAGTTTTCTTCCGTTAAACTCATCGCTGTAGGCTTGATTCAGCACCCACTTATATCCTTCCGGCGCTTCAACCGGCGGTGGCGGCGGCACAGGTTCACGGGAAGCCATTCCCCGGGCTCCGGCAGCAAGACATACGACTGTAGACAACATCCATATTTTCATCATGATCTCCTTATTCTTCCGGCTTAAGATCCGCAAACGTTCCCGGCACATCCGCCAGCATTTTTCTGAGTTTCTTTTTCATCTGCTCAAGTTTCGCCTGATACTCAGGATTTGCAGCCAGATTGGTGGTTTCGCGCGGATCGCGCTTCAAATCATACAGCTGATCCGGATCATAGTAATTCTTCACAAAAGGCGCCGGCGGCCAGCCGGAAACCTGAAGTTTCTCCATAAAGTCCCCGCCGGGCGCCATGCCCATCTGGAGATATTTCGCCTCCGGATCGATCTGCCACATTTTATTGCCCACCGTCCACGGATGCTGCTGATTAATCTTCGCCAGTGTTTCCTTATGCTCCGCCAGCCGTTCCTCCAGCGGTTTTTCGAGATAGCTCTCCGGAATGCGGAACGCCATATATTTGTAATCGCCGCTCACGACCGCCCGTGTCAGACCGATTTCAAGATACAGCGCATCCCGCCACGCCGTTTTTTCCCCTTTTGCCACCGGCAGCACACTCATTCCGTCAAGAATCATATCGTCAGGCGGAGTTACCCCGCCCACTTCAAAAACCGTCGGTGCAATATCAATATTCGAAGCCAGCTGCGTATAGGTCCCCGGCTTAACCACCCCCGGAAAATTCACAATCATGGGCACATGCGCCCCGCCCTGGTAGCACGAGCCTTTTCCGCTGTCATCGGTCCCGTTATCATTGAAATAGATGATCATCGTATTCTCAGCCAGATCCAGCTCTTCCAGTTTGTTCCATACCGTTCCGACCACATCATCCAGCCACGTCGCCGCCTGCAGTTTCGGGTCGGTTACACCGGCTGCTTCGGCCCGTTTAATGACATCCTCGCGCGGCGGCATGATTCCGGTAATCGGCTCCGGGAGCATCCCTTCAGGGCTTAAACGGGGGTCGGCTCTGAGCGACTCATGCGGATGCGGGCTGTGCATCAGCGTCGAAGCATAATAAAGCACGAACGGTTCATCCTTATTCTGTTCAATAAATTCCAGGGCATGTTTTGTCTGCCATTCCACGGCATGAACATTACAGCCGGTTTTAATCAACTGCTTGTCATCATTCGGGTTTCCGGCATAAACCCCGCCGGCATAATCAAACCCTTTATCCCGAATTCCGGCGCAGACGACCTGCTGGTTATGCTTCAGCACTGCAATCGTTTCAGGATCGGAAGGATTGTTATTCGGCACCTGCTTGCGTTTCCCATGTTTATTGCTGTGGCCGACATGCCATTTGCCCACCATGCCGGTTTTATAGCCGGCCTGCTGCATCACTTTCGGAAACGTCCACTGATCATCGCCGATCGACATATTCCACAGCACCTTAGTCACCCCTTCCGCACTGGTGCTTCGATGAAATTCATCGCTGTTGCACCGGCTGGCATACTGTCCCGTCAGTGCGGAATAGCGGCTCGGCGAACAGACCGAACTCGATGCATAGGCATTCGAAAAATAGGCCCCGGTTTCAGCCAGCCGGTCGATATTCGGCGTATGCGCTTTTCCGCGGATGAAACCGAACGAATCCATCTTCTGATCATCCGTATAAAACACCACCACATTCGGCTTTTTTGCCGCCATCCCCGATACCGCAGCACAGGCCATAACCACCATCAATACACTTCGAACGTTCATTCTCTCTCCAATCATAGCAATGGACCCACAACTACACCCGACACACAAAAATCAAAGTTTTCCAGTACATGTTTTCAATGCAGCACACGGTTCGAATCTCAGTCTTTCAATCCCGGATAGGTCCCCGGAAGGTCATCCAGATATTCCACCAGCAGTTTCTGCATTTTTTCCAGCTGCGCCTTATATTCCGGATTGGCGGCCAGATTCTCGATCTCGGTCGGATCCTGCCGAATATTAAACAGCTGATCCTGATCGAAATAGCTCGGGGCCCACGGTGTATTTTCCGGATCCTTCAACTGCCAGCGCTCAAACGCAAAACCGCCCGGCTGCATACCCAGCTGAAAATACGGCGCATCCTCGAGAAACGGATATTCGTCCGCCATCCACGGATGCTCCGCAAGCATCGGACCGTAATAATATTCCTTCGCTTCTTTCACGCGCTCTTCCTTCGTGCGCTGCAGGCTCGGCGGAACATAAAAGGCCACATAGCTCCAGTCTTTGGAACTGACCGAACGCGCCAGACCGATTTCGCTGTAAACAGCGTCCCGCCAGTTTTCCGGTGACTCGCCGCGGAGAATCGGAAGCAGGCTCTCCCCGTCGAGAATCATATTCTTCGGCGGTTCCACACCGGCCAGTTCGAAAAATGTCGGGGCGAAATCGACATTCTGCACCAACTCCTGCGGACGTGCCCCCGGCTCGATAACGCCCGGCCAGTAGGCCATGATCTGTGTACGTACACCCCCCTGATAGCACGTGCCCTTGGAGTGATATTCCATGCCGTTGTCGTTGAAATAAATAACCAGCGTATCTTCCGTCAGCCCCAGCTCTTCAAGCTTGTCCTGAATCGCTCCAATCCCGTCATCAAGCCAGGTCGCCGCACGGTTGCGATCCGGAATACCCGCAGCTTTGGTGCGTTCCAGCACCGATTCACGGGAAGGCTGAACACCCGTAATCGGTTCGTCCAGAATCCCCATGCCGCTTTTGCGCGGATCTCCGGTCAGCGAAGCAAAAGTGTCCGGAACATGCATCAGGGTCGGCGCAAAGTAGAGATACCATGGTTCATCTTTGTTCTGTTCAATAAAGTCGATGGCAGCCTTCGTATTCCACTCCTGGTTGTGCACATTGCATCCGGTGGCCACCAACGTTTTGTCATCGTTCGGATTACCGCCGAAAGCAGCCTGCACAAAATCGAAACCGAATCGTTTAATCTCGTTGCAGATAATTTCCTGATTCGAACGCATGATTTTCCGAATCCCGGGATCATAAGGGTCCGCACCTTTCGGAATATCATTATTAATCAGATGCATCGTGCCGTTTAAATGCCACTTTCCGGTAAAGCCGGTTTTATAGCCCGCTTTCTGCAGCACGTTCGGAATATTCGGCTGCCCTTCCGCAAAACCGATATTCCATAAAATCCGCGTAACCCCGTCTTCGGTGGTTCCCGTCTGAAAATACGGCTGCGGGCAGCGGCTGGCGAAATGACCGCTCATGCAGGTGTAGCGGCTGGGCGAACAGACACTTGATGAAACAAACCCGTTTTCAAAATAGATCCCCTCCCGCGCCAGACGGTCAATATTCGGCGTCAGCGCCTGCCCGCCCAGAAATCCAAACTGCTCCTTAAACTGATCATCGGTAATAATAAACAGAACATTCGGCCGGCGTTTTTCCGCATAGGCGGAAAAGCCCAGCACAATCACCGCAGCTGCGATCAATCCTTTTTTCATCATCATTTTCCTCGCTCTCTCCGCATTCTCAGTAGTCCTTCTGCCGCCACGTCCGGACATAATCGATTTCGTACACCGCCGGCAGCGTGGCATCATCCGGAAGACCGCCGAACCACTCGTTGGCTTCCACATTCAGATTCATTTCCAAAGGCTGGAAATACATATCGTTATGCCGTTCCCGCACCAGTTTCCCGTCAAAATACCAGCGGATAAAGGTGGGTGACCATTCGCACGCATAGACGTGAAAGTCATCCTTCAGCGGCACGCCGAGATCATGATAACTCGGATCCTTCAGATGATGTTCAAGCGTGCCCTGATAATGCGGTCCGCGGAAATAGTGCACATTCGGCTGCAGCAGCGATCCATACTTCTCCGTCCCGGCCGCCACTTCCACAATATCAATTTCCGACCACTCCTCACGCCCCGCATGCGTCAGCCAGAAACAGCTGACCTGCGTCGACGGCATCAGTTTGGCCCGCATTTCAAAATAGCCGAACCGGCAACGGTCTTTACTGCGCACAAATCCGGAGATATGGGTAAACCCGGCGGGGAGCTTACGCCGGGCCGATGCGGCGGAATCAAATGCACTGATCCGTAATGTTCCGTTCGAAACAGCCACACAGTCCGGATGGAACAGGGTCGGTGGCCGCCCGCTCCACGTCGGGTTGTGATCAAACCACTTTTCCAGATCCAGTGAATCGCCATCAAATTCATCGGTCATCGGCTCAAAAACCACCCACTCTTTGCCTTCCGGAGGAGCCGCGGAAACCACAGAACCGAGAAGCAACAGACCGCTGAATACACACAATAGATTAAAGGAGTACCCTTTCGGGTGTTCAGTGCCTTTCATGATCAACCGGACCACACCAATCACTGGATCACCACCGGCTTGGCTTTCTTCGCTTTTTCCTCAAGCGATCGATACAGCTCTTCATACATCTGAAGGCGCTTTTTCTGGTAGTCCCCGGCCTGCAGCAGCACATTCGCGCTGTTTCCGGCATTCCACTCATTCCACAGCCGGGCAAGCTCGGCCTGTTTTTCGGGCGCTTTGCCCAGCAGGTTTGTGGACTCGTACGGATCATTCTTCATGTCATACAAAGCCGTCAGTTCCCCGCCCCAGTTTTCCTTGAGATATTTCCCGGTCGGCGTGCGCACACACCAGGCCGCGCCGTCTTTCACCCGCCAGAACAGAGCGTCATGCGGAGACCCTTTTTTTCTGCCCGAAAGATAGGGAGCCAGATTGACCCCTTCGAGTTTATGACCTGATGTATCGCCGCCGCCCAGCGCCACGGCCGTGGCCGCAATATCGAGCGAAGAAACCAGCCCCTTAAATCTTCCAGGCTTTGGAATACCGGCCGGCCAGTGGACGATATACGGCACATGGCTTCCGCCCTCATGCATACTGCCCTTGCCCTTTTTAAACTTCCCGTTGTTCGCCCAGTTTTCATTTTCATGGCCCGGCTTGGAGGTCACTCCGCCGTTGTCGGAAAGAAAGAAAATTACGGTATTATCGAATTTCCCGCTTTCTTTCAGTGCATCCACCACCATACCGACCCCCCGATCCATCTCGTCAATCATCGCCGCATAGGTACGCCGACGCGGGTCCTTGATATGTTTATATTTTGCAATCGTTTCCTTTGGAGCCTGAAGCGGACCATGCGGCGCGTTATAGGCCAAATAGAGGAAAAACGGGTCGTCGCCCTGCTTCACAAACTCCACCGCATCGCGGCTGAGCGCCGTGGTCAGATATTCATTAAACTCACCCGCCTGATCATTGCGCATCAACGGCAGATAACATCCTTCATTGGCACTGTAGTGCGGATTTCCGTTTTTGAGCAACAGCGGATAAGCGGTCGTCACATTGTCCGGGAAATAATCGTGCCCACCGGAAAGGAACCCATAAAAATGATCAAATCCGCGATTGTTCGGATGAAACGGTTGCGATGCGCCCATATGCCATTTTCCAATAATCCCGGTACGGTAGCCCGCCGGTTTGAGACGTTCCGCGATTGTTTTTTCCGAAAGCGGGAAACCGCTATACAGATCGTACGGCGAATAGGTGATGTTGATTTCCAGCCCGAACCGGGCCTGATAACGCCCGGCCATCAGGCCCGCCCGCGACGGACCGCAATAGGGATGCGTCACATACCCGTTTTCACAGATCATTCCATTTTCCGCCAGCTGATCGAGCTGCGGCGTGAAAATTTCTTCAGACCCCGTGAACCCGACATCCATATAGCCCAGGTCATCGGCCAGAATAACCAGAAAATTCGGTTTTTCAGCTGCCTGTGCAGTAAAAACCCCGAAAACCGCAATGGCGGCAAACTTCATAAAACGCTGCATGATGAGCTCCTTTTTCCGAACCGCACAAATGCGGCCCCAAACTGTTAACAGTAACAAATCGATACGTAAATGGTTTTTCGGACACAAAACTGTCGGCAATTCCGCCGCTCCCCGCTCATCCCCCGAACAGAACAAGACAAACGGCACACAGCGCACAACCGATGGCAACCTCACGCTGCCGGCGGGTGGTGCAGGCGGTAACGAGGGCCGTCAGACTGCCGAGCCAAAGCAGTACCGCAACAACGGAAGGCGGATCGACCGGCCAGCTGGACCCCGGAATCCCGTCGAGCACATGCACACTTCCGAGCAGGAGATCAATAAAAACGACCGCCGCATGATTAAACACCGTTGACACCAAAGGCAGCACAATCGAAAGCCATCCGCACAGTACAATACAGAAGGTCAGCGGCACCACAATCAGATTGCCGCAAACAGCAATGGGCGAAAACTGCCCGAAAAACAACGCCCCCAGCGGTATCGCCACGGTGCTCGCAGCCAGCGAGGTGATCCCCAGCGATACGACATAGGTTTTAATCCAGGGTCCTTGAATCCAGTGCTGCGGAACAGCAGCAAAAGCCATCACCAGAAAGGACACCACCGCGAATGAAAAAATGAAGCCGGGCGACAGAATTTCCAAGGGCTGGAAATACAGCAGGATTACTGCGGCAAAAGCAACTGAACTCGGGATATCGGGCCGGCGCTTAAACAACGGGGCCAGCAGGAACACCGCAGCCATGAGCAGAGCGCGCAGGGCACTCGACTTCATCCCGGTGGAGAGTACGTAGAGCCCGAGCAGCGGAATCAGCACCAGTCCGAATTTTCCGCGGGGCACGCCCAGCATTTTGAGCACCAGCGCCAGCAGAAAGCCGACAATGCCGACATGCAGGCCTGATATCGCAAAAATATGCATCGATCCGGTGCGCTTGAACATATCAAGGGTTTCGCGCGGCATATCCTCGCGATAGCCCAGCACCAGTGCTTTAAGAACGGCAAGCTGCACAGGCAGCTCCTGCATCCCCTGCTCCAGACGCGGAGCAAGCGAATCGCGCAGCGCCCCGCCCCATTTCTTCATTGAAAATCCGCCGCCTTCCAGCCGCTCCCAGTCTTCCGCCCGGGCATCGAGCTCCAGCCGGTTTCGGCCGGGAAATGTTTTTTCAGCCAACCAGCCGCTTACCCGCAGCCGATCTCCGGGTTCAAAAAGCAGCTCCGCTGGAGCTGCATGAATCTGCAGATCTATCTGACCGCTGACGGTTTTCCAGCCGTTGGAAACCTTGTATTCCAGACATTGGAACGGAAAAGACCACGATCCTTCCTCGCCATCGTCATAGGCATAAAACCTCGGATCTCCGGCAATCCGCCCTATCACACCGGATCGGGCATCAGGCAGTGCGGTCCGGTTGATCGAGTCGGCAGCGACATCGGGATGACCAAGACCGAAACGCAGCGCGGCTGTAAGGGCGATGCTTATGAATACCAGTGCCCGGGATTTGCGCAGAAAAATAAATGCCGAGGTCACCGACAGCGCGGCCGCGGCAAAAAGAAAGGACAATGGAAGGAGCTCCGTCGATGAAACCAGCATACCGACCGCGGTTGCCATGGCGATTCCAACCATTGGACGGCGTGTCTGTGCTGGACCGTTGCGCGGAATGCTGTGCTCCTATTTTTTGCTTAAGCGCTCGTGATAGATCATGCGGATATTATGCTTAAACGTGGAGAACGAATAGCGGTCTGCGATCAACTGCTGCGCCTCGGTGACCAATCTGAGCGAAAAGAGCGGTTCACGGATCACACGTAACAGGCCTTCAGCAATCGCATCCGCTGTGCGTACAACCGGAAATGAATTTTCTTCCGTTAAAAGTCCGCCATAGGCTTTGTCCTGAACAACCACAAGCGGTGCCGGCGAACGGAGCAGCGTAAAAATGGACGGGTCGCAATACGGCCGGTTCGGCGATGGAATCCACAATGCGGCGGAAGCGACATTCAGGCCTTCCAGAAATTTTCCGGTTTGCGAAAAATCCAGAAACAGGCAACGCCCGTCGATATCAAGATTCGCCGCCATTTTCGGAGCGTCTTTTCCAGCGCCTCGGAATACAAAGGAGATCCCCGGAACAGCATCCATCACTTTCCGGGCGGCAAGCAGCAGCATACGCAATTCGGAATTGGTCAGTGCCGTAACCGACACGGCCACGACGCCGGATGCAACCGGTGTGAATTGTGAAAAAATTGCAGCGCGTTCCGGTGTCTCGTCACAGCCGAACAGCGATTGCGCCGGAACATCCTCAAGCCGCACCACCGCTGCAGTATGCTGCAACGCTTTCAGATCCGCTTCCAGTGTCGGACAGGGAACCAGTACCGCCGCGGCTCGGGCCAGCAGTTTTTTCTCTATTCCGGAAAAATGAGTCCGGAACCATTTCCAACGTTTGGACGGTGGATGGGCCGATTTTCCGGTAAACGTGCGTGTGGCATCGTAGATGAACGGAAGCCGTCGGAACCTACAGGCACGCATCGCCCAAACAGTGGCATAGTCGACAGCATGAACGGCATCGTATTTCATCGAACCGGTTGCTTTAAGTACAGCCACACGTAATCGCCGAACAGGCACCGCGCTTCCGGAATTTCCTTCGATAACCCGCACATTGGGGTGTGGAGGAAGATCAATGTGCGACGCAATAATATGAATCCGATGACCCGCCTCAGCTAACGCACGCAATATGGCCACGGGCCGGAAGGATTCACCCCCCAGTGTCAGTTCTCCATAGGTAATAAACAGAATTTTCAAAATACGGAAAAACCGGTTACTGCTGCTTCGGCGTCAATAAGTCAGCCTTCAGCCCGTCCTGTTTAGGCAGCGACAGCTGCGGAGTAACGGTCTGCTCCTGACCGTGTTCCATGCTGCGTGCCACTTTTTCCAGCCATTTGCGGAACTCTTCTCCGCCGACCCGTTCAGCAAATACCTGAAACTGACGGTCTTCCCGAACAGGATCAAGCCGCGGATCCTGTACCCAGCCGATCACCACAGGCTGCCCGAAAAGATGGGCCGCTTTGCCCAGCGTCTGCACCGTTTCATATCCATGCCCAAGCTGTGCATGGCAAACAGCGATTTTCTGATAATACGCCTGGTCACGATAATTCTGCGCTCTCAGCAGTTCCAGCGTTTCCAGCGCCTGTTCGTACGTCCCGAGGAACATGTACGCATCGGCCATCTTTTCCAGCGAAGCCGTATCGCCCGGAGTCACATTCAAGACACGTTCATACGCGACGATGGCTTCTTCGAACGCTTCATTCACAAAGAGCGCATTAGCCAAGCTCCGGCCAACTTCCTCATTGTATTCATTTTCTTCGAGATACCACCGAGCCAGAAAAACAACTGCGCCAGCATCTCCACGTGCGTCAAGCACACGAATCAGCTTAATCTTCAGGTCAGAACGCGTTGGGTTTACACTGAGCAGTCGGATATAGGAATTCACCGCTTCAATATACAGACCCTTTTCAAAATACAGCTCACCCAGATGTTCCAAGGCACCCATATGTGCAGGATTTATTTCCAGTGCCTGCTGGCAGCGCTCAATGGCGAGATCATAGTTATCCCGTTTCACCAGCGCATCGGAAGAGCGCACCAGTCGCGTTGCCTCCTTCCACATTTCGACCCGCTCAGCAAACAGATCTCGGCTATCCACCTTTTCGAGGTCAAAATCTTCCACCAATTCCAGCTGCTGCATGACGGGCGATGCTTCAGGCGGCTGCTGATGTTTCAGGAACATGCTCTCCTCATAGATGCTGACGCTCTTCCAAAGCAGGAAAAAAAAGATCACGAGCAGCACAAGCACAATCATGGATTTAAGCACAGCCGCCAGCGCCATTTTTTCACGCGGGTCGACAGTCTCCTTGCGCCGCCCTTGTACCGCCTGATGTCGTCCCGTCTTTCGTACATGCTTCATCGATGTCTCATGCCGCTGCTGATAAAGCGGCTGTTCAGAGGGCGATCCCGATGAATAAAAATCGGATTCGACACCAAGATAGTCGTATTTACGCGATGGGCCGGCATTCCCGTTCGATTGCTTTTTTTTACTCATAAAAATGATTTCCGCAAAAAACGCACAGGCAGTACGCAATTCTTTCTCCATACAAAGGGGTTGAAGTATTAAACGGTGAAGGGTAAGAGTCAAGTTCCGCTCAAATAACGGACGGACTAATTAACCGAGTAAAAATATGACCACATTTTTAACCTTATTTGCTGTTGTATCGTTTTTCATTGCCGTACCGCTGGGTATCCTGGCCTCCATTAATGCACTTCGCAAGAAACAGCCGGGCTGCTCCGGCTCGCACGACTGTGTCGTCTATAAGGGCGAAAAAGTCATGTGCCCATCCTGTGAGCTCAAAGAACTTAAGGCCGAAATTGCTGCCGCACAGCAACAGGCATAGCTTTTCCAAAGATTGAAAATGAAAAAGGGGGCTCTCAGCCCTCTTTTGCTTTGCACGCCGCACAGGTGCCGAAAATCACGATCCGGTGATTCCGCTCCTCAAATTCGTGCTCCTTGCACGCCTGTTCGATGAGGACCATGATTTCATCATCAGCAAATTCGATAAACTGTCCGCATTTATCACAGATCATGTGCTCATGATGCGGATGATTAAACGTATGTTCATAATGCGCATGCACATCGGTATCGCGGATTACACGAACCAGTCCGGCTTCTTCCATCAAAGCCAGCGTACGATACACCGTTCCCCGGCTCACATGATTCATTCCGCTCGAAAGCTCAGCGGCGAGATCATCGGCACAGAAATGGTCATGTCGCGAAAAAACCTGAGTCAGCACAATCTTCCGAGCCTGGGTCACCCGGGCGTCTTTCTTTTTCAGAAATTCCACAAAAAGCGGCCATGCTTCCTCCACCGACTGTCTGACTTCCTCCGGGAGTTCCTGCTCATCAAAACTCATGTGTTGCAACTTTCTTTTTAAAATTGAATCTACGTATAAACACGTTTATGGCTTACAATTGTTGATGTAATCAAGATTTTTACTGCTATATTGCTTTGATTTACGGAATTTAAAGAACCCACCAGTAAAAGGAGTAGAATCATGGCTCATGTAATTTCCAGCGAATGCATTTCCTGCGGCGCATGCGAGTCCACGTGCCCGGTCGAGGCCATCAGCCAAGGCGATGATCAGTTTGTAATTGATGCAGACACCTGCACAGATTGCGGAGCCTGCGTCGATTCCTGCCCGGTCGATGCAATCTCTCCCGGTTGAACCCGAATACACCTCATGACGAAAGGCGGCTTTCCAGCCGCCTTTTTTATTTTTATCCTATGGGTGTATAAAGCGGAACGCAGCCATCGCAGTGAAGATGCCCACAATACAGCCCATGAGCACCTCCAGCCGAGTGTGCCCCAGAAGTTCCTTGAGCTTACTTTCCGACAGATGGTGTTCATGAAGCAGTTCATCAACAATCTGGTTCAGAACTTTCGCCTGCTCCCCCGCCGCCTTGCGCACGCTCTGGGCGTCGAACATGACCACGACGGCAAAAGCCATACCCAACGCAAACACCGCCGAATCAAACCCTTCGCATAAACCGAGTGAGGTCGCCAGCGAAGCAGCCATAGCCGAATGAGCACTCGGCATGCCGCCGGTACTGACCATATAGCTGAAATCCAGTCGCTTCGATTCAATCAGACAGACCGTCATTTTTGCCGTTTGGGCAACCATCCAGCCCAGCAGGGCGGCCCAGGCACTTGGGTGTAGCATAGTCTTTCCTCGCTTTACTTCCTTTATATGTTCTATTCCGATCGCTCCGACGTCTGTTTACCGGAATGCCCCATGGCAGGGTTGAAATTCTTCAGACTCCAGGACGGGTCGTCCAGCGGACCGGTCAGCCTGAGTTCAAAAAGCCGGGACAGCGGCGATGTGATCACCCGGATTACCTTTGAAAGCCCTTTATCAGCCAGCATATTGACCTGAACGTTGGCGTTATAGCCATCAGCAAGACCGTAGGTTCCCTTTGCGGAAGCATGAAAGACATCGCCGGAAAAAAGAGCATTTTCGGTCCAGACCTGACCGTTATCCAGCGTAAAATCCATACTGAAACGGGTGATCGAGAAAAACTTAAACCCCGGCACCACCACACGCATCACCTTTGAAAAACCCTTAAAAACCGGCACATCCCCCAGCTCGCCGTCTTCCAGACCCACATGCCCGCCGCCCGATGCCGAAGCAAGAATGTGCTGCTTAAGCTCGGCCGTCATGCTGACTTCAGCCGACAATTTTCCCACTGTGCGCTCGCCGCACTTCTTACCTATATATTGGAGCATCTGCTTGTAATCTATCCGGTCCAGATCCACATCCACCGTGTACGGCAAATTGGTTTGCGCGGGATCCAGTTCGATAGAAAAGGTTCCGTTTCCCTTTCCTCCATATACTTCATACGCGGCATTCGTTACGGTAATGTGAGGACCATCACCAATAACAGTGGCCGAAACGTGGTCCAGACCCGCCACAATCGGTATATCCAACCGTTCCACCTCAATTTCCGCCTCGAAATCGGTCATCTGCATCGTCTGCCATTCAAGCATTCCTTTGGCTTTTATTTTTGTATCCCCTGATGTTTTCAGATGCCTGCCGAAAAGTCCGGCCTGGGGATAAACCGCCTGCTCTATCAACTCGGGATTCATGCTGCCGAACGCATCGAAAGTCACGGAATCCTGCCTGAAATTAACCGCAGCGGATCCTTTCAGAAAATCCACCCCGTCCATGGCCGCAATCGGGTCAAGCGTCAGCACCGCATTGCTGTAAAACGCCGAAATATTGATCTGGGAAATCAGCGCCTCCTCAAATCCGGCATTCCGGCCCACCCCATGAATATCCATATAAAAGGTTTTCCAATCGGTATAATCCGCTCCGAGCTCAAGTGAAATTTCCGGACATCCATCGGGAAAATAGAACCGATCGATCACGTTGGTCGCAATACGGACCATCGCCAGCGGCTGCAGCAGCAGATTCGGATCAATACTCCCCTTCGCTTCAACATCGAACCGGTTGCGATGCGCATCCCAGTAAACATTGCCCGAAACGCCCCCCCCCTGCAGGCAGCTTCCGACCGCGGCAGCCCGTTTCTCCTGCCCGCCAACAGCGGCCTGAATACCGGTAATTTCGAGCCGATCATTTTTTCGCCGGAAATCCCCGCGCGCGGCTTCAATCAGGAGCCCCGCATACGTGATATCATTAATCGAAAACGAACCATGCAGTGCATTCAGCACACCACTGAACGGAGCAGGCTCAACATGAAGCCTGAATTCAGGAAGCTCTTCAAGCTGAAGCTGAGCTTTAACCAGCAAGTCCAGCACCGGCTGCGGCGTCAGCAGAAGCAGCTTGCTGGTGGTGATATTGTTTTCGATTTCACCATGTACCATTTTCGATACCAGATTGTATGCCGCCCCCGCCGAAAGCACCTGACCGTTGCGCTCGAGCGCCACCCTTTTCATTATAATTTCCGGATAAGCAAAGGTCCCCTCGAACCACAGCTCATCAAAATCGACTTTCCGGATCCGGAGATCTTTTGCATGCAGAGACAGCTTGAGCGAACTCTCGCCCAAGTTCCGCGCATCCACAAAGAATTCAGCATCAATATCGGCTCCGCCAAGCAGTTCGATCGACCGGAGCTGATCCTCCACAGTCTGGAACTCAGCTTCACGGATCATTTTCAGCCGATTCATTTCGGTTTTAGAGCGGGGTTCAGGCCGCATATTCTTTTTTATAAACGTGCCTTCAACATGAAAATCTACACCGAGCCACGCCATCTCCGCATCGGAAAATTCAATCCGGTCGGAAAAAACGGCAAGAGTCAGGCTGGCCATTTCAACCCTTCGAAAGGCACTGTCCGACGGAATTTCAATCCCCCACTCCACCGAAGGATTCAGGTAAATTCCGTGTGCTTCAACATCCATTTTCCAGTTTCCGGAACCGTCTTCTTTCAGCACATTCCGGCGGAACAGAAACATTTCCCCCACACGGAACAGCGGCTCGATATCGTGGGGATTTTTGCTGTAATATTGAACATTCATCGCCTGCCAACCCCGAAGAGTCAGCCTTACACTGTCGATATTCACCGGTATATCGGCCTGATTCAACCTCTTTACAATATGCCGGAGAACCGGTGCCGGGATGCCGTATACCCGGAGAAAGACAAAACCGCAGAGTAACAGAACCGCAACCACACATAACAGGCGGACAACGACAGTGACGACCCGATAGGTAATCCCTGTTATGCGTTTACTGATGGAATGACAAACCATTTATTCCGGTGATGGAGCAATTGGCTCCGTTTCAATAAGCAAATCGGATGTAAGGGTTTCAATGTAAGGTTTATCCAGGAAAAAGACCACATCGCGCCCCTTTACCATGGAATAATATCCTTCTGGCGTTTCCCGGCCGATCAACAGCACACGGCCAAGTTGATTGGTTCCGCTCAGGCCGATATGCAACTCCGCCACAGGGTCCTCCAAACCGTAGATATCCAGGTCCCGCGGATTATACGTAATATAACCCGATGTATTAACCTGCCGCAGCCCCCGAAGCAACCGCGTCACGCCCTCTTCGTTGACACGTACGTTGCCATTGGTTTCTACCGGAATAAAACGGTTATCCTCAACCCGTTCAATCGTCTGTCTGCTTCCGGACTTCCTCTGCAACGATAAACGGCTCACCTGATTCGCATCAAGTCCCCAGACCTTCCGGTCCTTATAAATCAGCGGGTCGATCACCGTATCAGGGACCACGGGCAGATTGATCCGGTAAAGATCCGGTTCGCCGTCAATGCGCACCAGCAACCCTGACTTGTTGCCTTTTGTCGAAAATATATCAAGCCGATTGGTAACTCCGACTTCCACCGATCCGAATTCGATAATCCATTCCGGCGCATCCACTTTTGCATCGACTTCAAACTCATGAATTACCGCATTCACCCAGAGCGTCACAAAATCAGAAATCATTCTGGGCTCCGCTTTCCAAACCACAGGACGGGTAATATTCCAATCCTTGGAACCGTCATACTCCATCCTCAGCTGATCTTCGCCATGCGTAATACGGATGGAGGAAATACTGTTGGGCGGTACCGAAAGCACACCGGCATCGCGAAACTGCTCTGCAGGAACATTCGAAAGATCCCGCAGCTCCGCAGACACCGTGAATACGGAAGCAACGTCAGCCCGGCGAGCATAGACATAGCCGGGCTTATCCGGATTATCAATCCCCAGAATCAGCAGGCGCGAAGCCCCGTCAGCCTGGCTCACCGAAATCTGCTGGGTCTCTCCCTGCAATCCGTAAACGGAAAAATCGGAAACATTGTCCTGTATAAATTCTTCAATCCGAAAACTGTAGATTTTACTGATAAACAGACCAACTTCCTTGGGATCCGCCGGCGCATTAACCGTCTGCCGAACCCGCCAGCCTTCCTTGGGATCTTTCACCAACTGCACAAAACCATTCGATCCACGCATTTCAACCCGGCGAACCGACGCCGCATCGCCGGGAAACAGAATCCGGTCACGCAACGTATCCGGCGACGTTGGAATCACATCCAGCAGTTTATCCGGAATGGTGTATATATTCTCATCGGCACTGCTTTGAGCATAAACCATTTCACCCAGCGCAGATTTTTTACCCACCAGCCAGCTGTGGCCACCCTGATGATCAACTGCGGCAATTACAGCACGTGGCTGATCAAACCCGTATTCGGCCGGGTCAAGCCCTCGTATCGAAAGCTGTTTCTCCGTGATCGTCGTCCCTTTCCCGAGCGAATTCAACCCGGCAATCATCCGCTGAATGAGCGCTTCGTCGGCCGCTCCCATACTGCCGTCCTTTTCGCCGGCCAGCCATACACCGTTTTCCCGCACACAGCGAACGGTCTGATTGGAAACCGTAAATTCAATCGACTGGAGCGTTGCAGCATCGATATTAAACAAACGGATCTGCTGCAGCTCGCGGTACGACGTTTTTGCACGCCACATTTCCTGAGCCCAGATAAACAGACCCAGCACAATAATGCTGACCAACAGAACAAGTGTGGTTCTCCCTTTCATACGTCCTATTTCCTCCTGCGTGCCCAAACCAGCAGGCCGAACACCATCGCCACTCCCGGAATGACGGCCACATTAATCCAGAACAGCTTCCGGAGTTCAGAACGCGAAAGGCTCAGCCGAACCTCCTCAATGGGTTTCGGCGCAATGGCAATCAGTTCCTCACGCTCAAGCAGCCAGTTGAGCGCACTCATAAACAGATCCTGATTGCCGCCCACCATACTTTCATTACTCACAAAATCAGAATCACCGAAAACTACCATGCGCGATGGACGGATCTGCACATCAAGCATCGTTTCAGAGGCACCGCGCTCAATCGCAACCCCCAGCGAAATCGGCCGTTCCCTGTCGTCACCGGCCATATCGCCTTTTTCCGGCTCGAACTTCGCCGTCGGTTCCTCCACCTGCATTTCCGACCAGCTTTTTTCCGACGTAAAAAACAGAGGGACCACTGAAGGACGGTCCTCCGATGAACCATCCGCAAGCTCCGGCGGCATGATCGAGCGCGGCAAAATAAATTGCACAATGGAATTCATTTCCATACAGATCGGGTGAGCGTTGTAACGACGAATATGCACATCGCTCCCGCGCAGCGTATTTTCGGGATCCACCACAATATCATTGCGCAATTCCACACCCCAGCGTTCCAGCATCGGCTCCAGACCGGTTTCCTTCAGCGCATCCAGCAGAATAAAGACCCGCCCGCTTCGGCTCAGGTAATCTTCAATCATTTCCACTTCAATCGGGCTCATTCTTTTCGAAGGCCCGGGAATCACCAGCGCAGCCGCATCTTCGGGGATGCCTTTTTCACCGCTGAGCATTAACTCCTGAACATCGAGATTATCCTGCAGCAATGCCGTTCCGATATCTGAATAACCAGCCATCTGGTCAAAATCCGTAATACGCTGTTCGCCGTGCCCGACCAGAAAATAGACTTTAGGCGTATCCCCCTGAATCAATCCGTAAATCGCACTGGTGAAAGCCTGTTCCCCTTTAAATGCGGTAATCACCGGTTCTTTGATTCCTTTCACGCGCTGCATTTCGGCAATATCGGTTTGTTTAACCACCCGGAAATTCTCGCCGATATCAAACACCACCACCTGAGCCTCGTTCAGACCATACTGCCCCGCCAGTTTTTTAGTCAGAGCCACATCGCGCGCCGGGTCCACCCACTCCACGTGAATGTTACGCGATTGATATTCGTATTCCTTCAGCAGGTTTTTCACATCATCATGAAGGGCATGCTCCTCTTGAAAAAAAACCGTAACTCGAACTTCATGCTCAAGACCCTTCAGCAGATTCAGCGTTTTTTCCGAAAGCTGATAATAGGTCCGGCCGCTCAGGTTAACCCGCACCGGATTTCGCAGGGCCACAAAACCGATCATCTGCACCAGCACAAATGCGAGGAGGACCGCTACAATAGAATTTAAATTGGTGAGAAATCGCTTCATATCAATTCGCCTAAACCCGTCTGCCTTCCACCACGCGTACCGCTGCAAACAGGAACCATGCGGCGTGACCCAGATACATCACCACCACCCGGCTGTCTACAATACCGCGTGAAAACTCCATCATGTGAGCGAACGAGGAATAATACTGTCCGACAATCCGTATACTCTGACTCTGCGCCGTGTACGCCATATACATGGAAACAAACAATGACCCGATCAGAATCGCAAAACCACTGATCGCCGCAACAATTTGATTCGAAGTCAGTGTCGACATAAAAAGCCCGATCGCAATGTACAGCGCCCCCACCAGCATCACCCCCAGCACCCCGGCCTGCAACGCTCCGAGATCCGGAAAGCCCGTCACCTCGGCAGGAGCCAGCTTGATCTGAAAACAGGTATAAGCGATCGCTGGAAGCCACAGAACCACATAAAAAATAAATGCTCCGAAAAATTTGGCCAGCACCAGCTCCGTCACTTTCACCGATGTCGTCAACAGGGCCTCCAACGTACCCAGCTTACGCTCCTCTGCGAAAAGCCGCATCGTAATCAGAGGCACAATCACCGGAATCGCAAACGGAAGCACAAAGCCGCTGAACATCCACTGCGAGGCCGACGTCAACGACTCCCCATGCGCCAGATTGATCAGCAACCAGTAAAAGTTTCCACCCGTAAGGATCCAGAAAAAAAACATCACCACATAAGCGATTGGAGAATAGAAGCACGTACGCAGCTCCTTCTTCAATAAGCTGAGAAATACGCCCATTACTTCTCCTCCTTCCGGCTCGTTATCTGAACAAAGGTATCTTCCAGCGAATGCTGCTGTTCCGAAAGCTCTCGCAGCGCCCAGCCTTCAGCCACCGCCAGATTATAAAGTTCCACGCGCATCGATGCCGCATCGGCTTCGACTTCCAGCCAAAGCCAGCCGTCAGCCAGCTCGTTCGCATTGCGCACATCCAGCCCCTCCAACCGGCTCACCTTCTCGATCGCCGATTCTTTTTCAGCCATAATTTCCATTTCAATAATCGAACAGGCCTGCAGTTGCCGGTGCAGGTTTTCTTCCGTATCGGATGCGACAATCCGGCCTTCGTTAATAATCAGGATCCGCTCACAGATCGCCTCCACTTCCTGGAGAATATGGGTGGAAAGCAACACCGTATGCCGCTCCGCCAAATGGGTAATCAGCTCACGCACCTGCCGAATCTGAAAAGGGTCCAGCCCCACCGTCGGCTCATCAAGCACCAGTAAATCCGGATCATGCACCATACTGTCTGCCAGGCCCACGCGCTGCCGATATCCCTTGGAAAGCTGGCCGATGATCCGTTTGCCAACCTCTGTCAGCCCGCACAGCTCTTTGACTTCGTTCACTTTATTCCGCCGGATTGAGCTTTTCACGCCCTTGAGCGAAGCGCGAAATTTTAAATATTCATCCACCCGCATTTCCGGATAGAGCGGACAGCTTTCCGGCAGATAGCCCACCCGCCGCCGCACTTCCTGCGGTTCTCGCGAAATATCGAATCCCGCCACCTCAATGGTCCCCGAATTTACAGGAAGATACCCCGTCAGCATACGCATCGTGGTGGTTTTCCCCGCTCCGTTTGGACCGAGAAAGCCGACGATTTCTCCCCGGTTCACCTCAAACGAAATATTATCCACCGCCAGACGCGCCGGATATTTTTTCGTAACCCCAGATACCTTAATCATAAAATACGCCCGCCTAATTAAAGCTTTGCATTATGCCCGAACCCCATGCCGAGTCAAGCAACCGCCCTGCTTCCAGCCTCTGGAAACCCGGCTACTCTCCGCCATTCAGAATTGCTTCCGTTGCATCCAGAAACTTCAGCATTTCCGGGGCGGTTCCAACGGTCACTCGCAGATAATCCCTGGTCCGCTCATCGTTCCCGAAATAGCGGACAATGATGTTTTTCTTCCGCAACGCTTCAAACAGTGTCTTCGCGCCTATCCCCAGCGGCTTAACCCACAGAAAGTTGGTCTTCGATTTTCCCACTTCAAAGCCGAATTCCTCGAGCTTTTCCGCCACCATTTTACGCGTCTCCACAATCGCCGAAACATTCGCCTTCATCGTGTCCTGATCCAGAATCGCCACCCGTGCAATTTCCTGCGTCAGATAATTCACATTATAGGAATCCTTGATCTTATACATCGCGCCGATCAGCGCCTCATTTCCGACACAATAGCCCAATCGGATCCCGGCCAGCGAATAGGACTTCGACAACGTACGCGCCACAATCACATTTTCATGCTGCAGCGCCAAATCCATGCAGTTATCTTCCGCAAAATCGGCATAGGCCTCATCAATCAGCACCACTCCGCCAAAATTCTTCACGAAGGATTCGATTGAATTCTTATCATACACAAAACTCGTCGGCGCATTCGGATGCGTCAGAAAAAAGAGCGATGCCGCATAATCCGCAGGCATCTGCCAGCCATATCCCGCATCCAGCGATACCGGCTTTTTCTCCACATCTTCAATGTCTGCCAGAATCGGATACAGCGAATATGACGGATCAAAAAAGCCGACCGATCCGTCCCGCTCCACAAACGCCCGGATGCACAGAGCCAGCACTTCGTCCGACCCGTTGCCCACAAATACGTTTTCCACGTCACAGCCATGCAACCCGGCAATCGCCTTCCGCAGCTCCATGCACACCGGATCCGGATAGCGCGAAAGCACCGAAATATCGACCATCGAAAGAATATCCTGCACATCCGGAGACGGAAGATACGGATTCTCATTCGTATTCAGCTTAACAATATCGGCTTCCTTCGGCTGTTCACCGGGCACATAGCCCTGCATCGCCTGCACCGATTTTCTGATTAAATCACTCATAAAAGGTCCCAAAGGGTTCAATCAGACCCCGCGGTCTGATCAGTCAAATAGAAATTATTTCTCAAACCGGATCGTCGCCGAACGCGCATGACCATCGAGCGTTTCAATGCGGCCGAACGCTTCAACCACCGGCAGCGTATCCTCCAGATCCTCTTTCGTGAACTGGATCAGGCTGACGCGCCGACGGAAATCCTCCACCGTCAGACCGGAAAAATAGGCCGCCGTTCCACCGGTCGGCAGCACGTGGCTCGGCCCCGCGGCAAAATCGCCCACCGATTCCGGCGTCCATTCGCCGATAAACAGCGCCCCGGCATTATGCACTTCATCCACCCATTTTTCAGGATTCCTGCAAATCAACTCCATGTGCTCCGGCGCAAAGAGGTTACACAGCAGCATCCCCTCCTTCATGCTTTTCACCACAACGAGCAGCATACCGTTTTCCAGCACCTGTTCCACCGGCTCGGTCCGGCTCAGCTCCTTCGCCTGCCTGAGCACTTCTGCACGAACCGCTTCAGCCTGCTTCTGCGACGTCGTCACCAACAGCGCTTTTTCGGATCCGGTCCCATGCTCGGCCTGCGACAGCAGGTCCGCCGCCACATGCGCCGGATGGGCCGTCGTATCGCACAGCACCGCAATTTCGCTCGGCCCCGCCACCATATCCAGTGCCACATCGCCATACACCTGACGTTTCGCCGCCGTCACATACGGACCGCCCGGCCCGACAATTTTCCGAACCTTGGAAATCGATTTCGTACCGTACGCCATCGCACCAATCGCGTGAACGCCGCCGATTTTATAAATCTCCGTCGCACCGGCCAGATTCAGTGCATAAATCACATAGGGATTCAGATTCCCGTCTTTATCCGCCGGTGAACAGGCCACCAGCTCCTTCACGCCGGCCACTTTCGCCAGCGTCAGCGTCATCAGTGCCGTCGAAGCCAACGGTGCCGCCCCGCCCGGAATATAGGCACCTACGCGGTCATACGGCACAAACTTTTCGCCCAACATTCCGCCCTTCGGCGTATCCATCTGCCAATCCTCGCGCAGACCGCCAATCGAAAACGCCGTAATGCGCTGATGCGCCTCCTGCGCTGCAGCCTTGAACTCATCATCCACAATCTGGTCGGCGGCAGCAATTTCCTTCTCCGTCACCCGGATACGGCGGGTCGACATATTCGATCCGTCATACAGCCGCGCACAGTCAATCACCGCCTTATCGCCGCGTTCCTTCACATCGGCCAGAATCCGCGCCGCCGCCTCCATCGCCTGATCCTCAACCGACGGACGCAGCAGAAAGTCATCGACCTTCTTATATTTCTTATCCGTGCCCCACTTAACAATCGGTGCAAAATTCCTGCTCATAACTAAATTCCTTACTTCTTCAAAAGGCCGCGCATCTAAGCTGAGATTCCTGCCTGATGCAACTCCTTGTCGATCCGTTCCGACAAAAAGACCTTCAGTAATGACTGATACGGCACATCCTTCTTATTCGCCAATAGCTTCAGCTCATCCACCATCGACTCCGGCAAGCGCAACGAAATCGTTTTGGTCGAAGGCTTCAGCTTGGGAAGAACAACCTCTTCGGCATCCGACCAGTCGATATACTCGCTCGAATCGTGCGTCTGCCAGAAACGGCGCTCCTCCGCTTCACTCTTAAACTTCGGAACCTTTTTCATCTTCGATACCTCGACTCTTCACTGTCATTCATATCCCGTGCAGAAATAATACGAATTAAACTGCCACTGATTTTAAAAACCACGAATAGCAACCGCCCATAATCCGTTCGGCCGAAAGCATAGTACCGAACCTCCTTCAAAGAACGTCCATCACCCCGCTTCACAATCAAAGGCCGGTTAAAAAAGATCTGCTCGCACTCCGTTCGGGAAACCTCGTGCTTATCCCAGCTCTTCACATCATTTCCGGCATCCCACTCAAATCCCGTGCAACTGCTGAGAATGTCCTTCGGCTTAACCATGCGGTTTGTATATTATGAACATACACATTTATTCAATATATTTTTCATGTTACTTCCCGATACAGAAGCGCGAGAAGATGTTATCCAACAGTTCCTCGTGGTAGGAGCGGCCGGTGACCTGCCCCAGGAATTCCAGCGCCGAGCGCAGATGCTCCGCGGCCAGCACCGCATTTTCCTCGACGTTTTGATTCAAAAACGCCCGCGCCTGCTTGGCTTCCCGATGTGAATCAATAAGCAGCTGACGGTGCCGCTCTGAAATCACCGCATGCGGCGGAGCGGTTAAATCCGCGCCCCGCTCAATGGTCTGCGCCATGGCGCGTTTCAGATTTTCAATACCTTCACCGCTGCGCAGGCACGTTTCCACGCCTTCGAGTTCAACCTGCTTTCCCTGATCGATCTTATTGAGCACAATCACGCTGCGCTCAGGAACCAGCTTCTCCAGCCGGGCTTTATCCTCGTCGTGCAGCGGTTGCGAAGCATCGATCAGATAAACCGAAAGATGCGCCTCTTCGGAATGCGCTTCGGCGCGGCGGATCCCCTCCGCCTCGATTTCGTCGTCCGTAATGCGCAGCCCGGCCGTATCGATAATCCGCAGCGGAATACCATTGAGCACAAACCCCTCTTCAATCGTGTCGCGCGTTGTGCCCGCAGTGCTCGAAACAATGGCCCGGTCAAATCCGAGCAATGCATTAAGCAGCGTCGATTTCCCCGCATTGGGCCGACCGAGAATCACCACCCGCGCGCCTTCGCGCAGCAGCCGGCCTTCATCCCACGTATCCAGCAGTTTATCCAGAGACTGGAACGTGCGATCCAGCAGATCGGCAATCCCTGAAAAGACATCGTCAGGCAGTTCATCTTCCACAAAATCGAGCGTGGTTTCCAGGTTGGCGGCCACCTCCAGAAAGGCTTCATAAATTCCATTAAACTGCCGGCTCAGCTTGCCTTCCATCTGCTCCAGCGCCGCCGAGGCCGCGCGATCCGACCGCGCGCGGATCAGGTCGAAAATACCCTCCGCCTGCAGCAGATCGATCCGACCGTTAAGAAAAGCCCGTTTTGTAAATTCGCCCGGCTCGGCCATCCGCGCACCGGCTTCGAGACAGCGGCGCAGAATACGGCGCATACCGACTGCCCCGCCGTGGCCCTGAATTTCGACCACATCTTCGCAGGTATAGCTTTTGGGCGCCCGCATAATCAGCGCCAGACCGGTATCGATTTCCTCGCCTTCGGAATCGATGATTTTACCATAAGCAAACGTGCCGTGTTCGCGCTGCGAAACCGGCGTTTTATCCAACGGCTGGAAAAGTGCATCCGCAATGTTCCAGACCCTGGAACCGGAAATCCGCACAATTCCGACCCCGCCCTCTCCGGGCGGCGTGGCAATGGCGGCAATCGTATCTGGGTTGTAAAGAGACATGCGCGGGATGATAGCGGTTTCCCGACATTGGAAAACAAAAAAGCCCCACCTCAACCATCGGAGCTCAAACTTTCATTTATTTTGCCCGGCACAGTAATTTCCCCGGGTCCTGTACACGCACCAATGCGATCCGGTTATTCAACAGAACGTACCCGGATCAGGCTACGGGCTCGGCCGATAATACTGCATGGCCTCGGGCAGGTGTTCGCGGATCTGCCGAACACGGGTTTCATCGGAAGGATGCGTGCTGAGAAATTCCGGCGGCTTCTCCCCGCCCGCTTCGGCCATACGCTGCCAGAAATCAACGGCCGCCTCGGGATTGTACCCCGCCATGGCCATAAAGATCAGCCCCATGTGGTCGGCCTCGCTTTCATGCAAACGCGAATACGGCAGAATACCGCCCAGCTGCGTCCCGATGCCGTAGGCCGCCAAAATGGCTTCCTCGTATTCGCTGTCTTTTGCCATCCAGGCGGTCAGCACGCTTCCGCCCGCCACCGCCATCTGATGGCTCACCCGCTCGTTGCTGTGTCGGGCAATGGCATGCGCCACCTCATGGCCCATCACCACCGCCACGCCGGTTTCATCCTGCGTATACGGAAGAATTCCCGTGTAAAAGGCCACCTTTCCGCCGGGCATACACCAGGCATTCGGCACATCCTCTTCAATCAGGTTAAACTCCCAGTCAAAGCCCGCGACCACATCCGACTGATTGCGCTCCGCAAAATACTGTTCAACAGCAGCGGAGATCCGCGCCCCCACCCGCTGGATCATTTCAGTCTGTTCTTTGTTTTCCGAAAGCGGACCTTCCGTGATGACCTGTTCATAGCTCGCGGCGCTTTCAGGGATGAGCTGAGCGTCGGAAACCAGACTCAACTGCTTTCTGCCCGTAATCGGAACCGTGGAACAGCCGGAAACAAAAACAAACAGCGCCAGTGCGCCGAAGATAGATTGTAGTTTTTTCATAAATCACCTCTGTTTAGAAAAGTGCGCAGAACATAAACTTTTTCGGCGCGCGCATTCAATGCCATCTTCGCAGCACACTCATACCAGACCCTTTCACCTCCGGAAGAACATGCCGCCGAGCACGGCATCCGGCCCCAAAGCAGAAAAAGAATCCCGACGCGGTTCATACTCCTCCGAAAATCCACCGCCACTCTGCGCCTTTACGAGAGAATCAAAAACTGCGTTTGCTCCCCAGAGATGCACGGACACAAAAAAACCACAGATTTCACGGAGTCCGGAGATTGGAAAAACAATCCCTCTAATCCGCGTAATCTGTGGTTCATCCAGGCAAGAACAGGTTGCCGGGAGGCCTCAGATACCCCCGGCGGTCGTGCCCCACCGATTTCAGTCCAGTGTATTCACCAGCAGACCGGAACGCAGCTTCGGCTCAAACCAGGTGCTTTTCGGCGGCATCAGCATGCCGGCGTCGGCCACCGCAAACAGCTGTTCCATGGAGGTCGGATACATCGAAAACGCCATCACCGCGCGGCCGTCGTCCACCCACTTTTCCAGCTCTTCCGTGCCCTTGATTCCGCCGATAAAATCGATATCGTTGCTCTCGCGCGGATCTTCGATGTTCAGGATCGGAGCCAGCACATCGTTCTGCAGAATGCTCACATCAAGTGCCGCCACCGGATCGGTCGCGGTCGGCATATAAATTGGAGTAAGCGTGCTCCACTCGCCGTTCATATACATGCAGATCTCGCCGGACTTCGCTGGTACAGCTTTGCCGTTTTTCTCGATCGTGAACTGCTCTTCCAAGGCCTGGAAAAATTCCTCTTCCGTCCCCGGCAGAGCGAGGATCACGCGATTGTACGCCAGAATTTTCAGTTCACTTTCCGGGAACATCACAGCCAGGAAATAGTTGTAGGGCTCATCACCGGTGTGATTCGGGTTCGCGTCACGGCGCATCGCACCGACTTTCGCGGCCGAAGCGGAACGATGATGCCCGTCCGCCACATACGTTGCCGGAATTTCACCGAAAGCCGCTTCGAGTTCCGACACATGGCCCATTTTCCAGACCGTGTGTTTTACACCGTCTTCCGCCGTGAACTTATAGAGCGGATCCGTGCTTTTGGTCTCTTCAACCAGTGCGTTGATTTTTTCGGAATCGCGATAGGCCAGGAATACCGGGCCGGTGTTGGCATTCTGGGTGTCCACATATTTAATGCGGTCCTCTTCCTTCACGCGGCGGGTCTTTTCGTGGATCTTGATTTTGCCCTCTTCGTAATCTTCGAAATGGCAGGTCGCCACAATACCGTACTGCAGGTGATCGCCCATCTGCTGGGAATAAAGATAAAACGCCGGTTCCTCTTCACGAATCAGGATGCCGTCATTTTTAAAACGCTCGATATTCGCCTTGGCCTGCGCATACACGGCATCGCTGTACGGATCTGTGCCTTCCGGCAGATCAATCTCCGCACGAACCACATGCAGGAAGCTTTCCGGATTACCTTCCGCCAGCGCCGCCGCGCCTTTCGTGTCCACAACATCATACGGAACCGATGCCACGCTCTCTGCCTTGCCCTCCGCCGGACGCCATGCTTTGAATGCCTTTACTCTCATTAATCTCTCCATTCCAGTTATTAAATCAGCACCCACGAAGCGCACAGATCCCCGAAGCGTCACCCGCATCCTGCGGGCTTCATCTGAAAGGAACAAATCGGTTTCCATGGCGAACCCGGAAAAACCTCTATGCCCTCTGTGGTAAAAATTACAGAAGTTGTTTCAACCAAAGGCGCGAACCATAATTCCCCCCCGACCCCATGTCAAAACCGGCCTCGTTAAAATCGGATGATTCATGAAAGAATGGTCCTCCCCCTTCATCCTGAGCATTGGAAACTTTATGGCAGCGGTCTGCCTCGGAATATCAGAACCCCTCTCCTGATCCAATTCAACGGCGGTCCGCGGAACAAGGAAAGCACCGACACTTGCCCCGTACCGCCCGCAGCCCTGCAGCAAGGCTTATGAGGCCTCTTTCTTTTCCCGGCACATCGGGCACGTTCCGCGCAGATCCCATACCGCTTGCTGCACCGCTTCATGCCAGGGACCTTCGATATGCAGGAGCGATTGCATTTTAGGGGGCAGACACAGAATCTGTTCACACGCTGTACAGTAGAAATGAGGATGAGCATGCCCTTCGTTTCCCGGCATGACAAAGGCATAGCGGTCGACGCCATCCGCCTGGCTGACCACACGGGCAAGCCCCGCATCCCGCAGTTTAATGAGATTGCGGTATACTGTGGCCTGATCACAATCATCCTCCCCCATCCCTTCCAACACCTCCGTATGCGAAAGCGGAACCTTCGCTCCCGCCAGGATCTTCAGGACGGCAAGGCATGGCGCGGTCACCCGCAAACCTTTTTGATGCAGTAAGACGCGAATCTCCTGCTCCATATCACTGTATTCTTTCGCTTTATTCACCATGACGCTCTTATTCATAAATCATCCCTGTTGACATTGCAACTAACTTGCGATAGCTATTATTGCAATTAACTTGCAATATTATGGAGAATTTCAAATGACAACCCCGAACACCATCGACAAACGACTGCCGGTAACCGTTCTATCAGGCTTTCTCGGAGCCGGAAAGACCACACTGCTGCATCATATTCTGGCCAATCAGGAGGAAAAACGGGTGGCGGTGATCGTTAACGACATGAGCGATGTGAACATTGACGCCTTAGCAACCCGTACCAGCGGAATTACCATGAAACGGGCGGAGGAAAAGCTGGTGGAAATGTCCAACGGCTGTATTTGCTGCACGCTGCGGGACGACCTGCTGGAAGAAGTCTCCACATTGGCCCGCGAACAGAAGTATGACTATCTGCTGATTGAATCATCAGGTATTTCCGAACCCCTTCCCGTTGCACAAACCTTCAGCTTCATGGATGAAGCAGGCAACAGCCTGCAGGATTGGGCCCGTCTGGATACGATGGTCACCGTGGTCGACGCCGTCCACTTTCTGGAACAATACAGCGGAACGGCCGTGCTCAGCGATTTGGACATGGCGGTTTCCGAAGAAGACGAGCGCGGCCTGGCCGACCTGTTTATCGAGCAGGTTGAGTTCGCGGATGTCATCCTCGTGAACAAAGCCGACTGCGTTTCCTCCACAAAACTGAACGTAGTGGTGAATGCCGTAAAAACACTGAATCCCGGAGCAGAAGTGCTTTCATCCATCAACGGAAATGTACCGCTCAACAAGCTGATGGGCACCGGCCGCTTCGATCTGGAAAAGGCTTCGCGATCCGCCGCCTGGATTCGGGAACTGGCCGAAGAGCACACTCCGGAAACCGAAGAATACGGCATTGGCAACTTTGCCTTTCGGCACCGGACCCCCTTCCATCCGCAGCGCATCTGGAATTTTCTTCACGCCGAATGGCCCGGCCTGCTTCGTTCTAAAGGATATTTCTGGATCGCATCCCGGCCGAGTATCGCTGCCGAGTGGTCTCAAGCCGGCGGAATGGCACAATATCGTCCCGTCGGTTACTGGTGGGCAGCGGTGCCCGAAAGCAGCTGGCCGGATGATCCGGAGAGTAAAAACTGGATCAACAGCCAGATGGAAGGCCACTGGGGTGATCGCCGGCAGGAGCTCGTCTTTATCGGTCAGAAACTGCCGCGCGAAGAGATGGAAGAGGCACTGCATGCTGCATTGCTGACACCGGACGAACTGGAAGCGGGGCTGCAATCCTGGCCCGATACATTACCGGATCCGTTTCCCTCATGGATGGAATCACCGGAAAAAGCAGAGGTTTGAGATGACACCGTCCATCCCAGCGGCGGAGCCGCGAAAAAACGGAAGCACCCTCTTGTTTGAGATCAGAGAACCTGACACGCCTCTGGTGATGTGGGAACGGGATATCCCCGGAGACGTCGTGAAACAAATTCAGACGTGGCTGAGTACCGGAGACTGCTGTGTGGAAGAGGAAATCCATGTGGATCAGATGGATGTCCGGGGGCTGCTTGCCGCCCGGCTCGCAGAGAACGGATGGAGCGAAAATTCAAAAACCGGTAACTGGCTGATCGACGATCTGACCGATCTGGTCTACCGCTTCAGCGAAGTGGCCGATACTTGCTCACTGCTTTTCAGGCTCGAATCACTCCGGGATTCCGCTTGTTGCAAATTCCACACAGACTACCTGACGCTTCGGATGCTTTGTACTTATTTCGGCCCCGGGACCGAGTGGGCTCCCGAAGAAGCCGTGTGCCATGAGGAAATCGGATGCACCGCAGACTCCACAGCGGCCGCCAACCGACGCATCATTCCAAATCCAGAAACCATTCAGCGAACAGCTTCCGGCACGGTTCTTCTATTCAAAGGAAATCGCTACCCCGGAACAGAAGGCCGTGGACTGGTACACCGATCCGCTCCGGTTTCAGCCCCCCATCATACCCGCCTGCTGCTTCGCATTGACCCCGTGCAGGCCGGACTCTGAAAACGGATTATATTTCGGCCTCTGCCCATGAGTTCATAACGGCGTCACGGAGATGATGACTTTCGTGCACAACGATGTTGATCGGGGCACCCCGGAACAGGTCCGCCCTGTTTACCGACCGAATACGGTCAATAAAATACATTCCAGAGAAACAGGCCTTGAGGCTGGGCGGTTCGCACCACCGCCGTCCGTTTACCATGAGCCAAAATTTCGTTGATAATTTCGGGCTCGCGACGACCGATCCCGACATCGATCAGAATGCCCGCCAGACTGCGAACCATTTTATACAGAAAACCGCTGCCCCGCACCGCGAGCGTAATATCAGCACCCTGTTTGCGTACACTGAAAGAGTGAATAGTACGTACCGTTCCGTGGAGCTCGCGCTTCGGGTTGACGGAAAACGGGGCAAAATCATGATCCCCCACCAGCAGTGCAGCCGCAGTGCGCATGCGTTCGACATCAAGCGGCCGTGCTTCCTGCAGACGGTACAGACGCTTGGTCGGCGGAACAATCTGACCGTTGTAGATGAAATAGCGATATTCTTTTCCAACCGCGCCGAAACGTGCATGAAAATCGTCGGGTACCACTTTGAACGACGTCACGCGAATATCGCGATCCAGCTGCGCATTAATCCCGCGCATAAAATATCGGGTATCCACTTTTTTCGGCAGAACAAAATGCGCCACCTGCGCACGGGCATGCACCCCGGCATCGGTCCGGCCGGAAGATTCCACGCGAACATGCTTCTGCTCCGTCATTCCGGCCAGCAGCCGTTCAAGTTCACCCTGCACGGTCCGATGATCAGGTTGAACCTGCCAGCCGGAATAGTTGGTGCCGTCGTAAGAAACCGTAATTTTATAGCGTGTAGACATAAGGCCGCATAACTTCCAATCATTGGAAGCAATGGGCAAGTTTTTTTCCTCCTCATGCACGATCGATACATTTAGCTTAACCTTCATGAAACCCATCCTGCTTCCACTTGCTATACTTGCCCTCACTTCAGCTGCGGCAGCCAAAGATGCATTCTACATCTGGCAGCAGCACTGGAACAGCAACGTGGTACATGCCGTCACCCGGGAATCGCCGACCACATTCTACCCCATCGTCACCGAAATTCCGGCGGCCGGACAAAGCCCGTTAATCCCGGTTCCCTGGGCACAGCTTAAGCAGACCGGACACACCTTCATACCGGTCATCCGTGTTCCGCTCAGTGCCTTCAACCGCAGCGATCTTGACACCGAACTGCTCCGCCTCTGCACAGAACTCTCGGACTTTCATGAACTGCAATTCGACCTCGATTGCCCGGAAAGCCGTCTTTCGGAATATGCCGATCTGCTTAAAAAAATCAGGTCGCACCTGACCGGAACAGCACTATCCGTTACCGCATTGCCGGCCCATCTGGGCAACCGCGATTTTGAGCGCGTTGCATTAAACTGCGACTATTATGTCCTGCAGGTCCACGGTCTCGACGTCCCCGATCATATCCACCGGCAAGCAGAACTGATGAATTTCGCGACCGCCGAACAGGCGGTCCGCCGTGCCGAAAAGCTCGGCCATCCCTATGCCATTGCCCTGCCCTGCTACGCCTACGAACTGAATTTTGATCCGGACACCGGCCGGTTTCTCCATCTGACCGCCGAAGGCCCCGCCGGAAAGCGGAGCACCATAAAACGCCGGATCGCCGCCCGGCCGCGCGATCTGATCCGGCTGATTCAGCAGTTCCCTTCTCTGCAACATGCGCGCAACCTCATCTGGTTCCGGCTCCCGGTTCCGGGCGACCGGCTCTGTCTGCCTCGCCCTGCACTCACCGAAATCCAGCACGGCAGCATCCCGCAGAACAAGTTGACCTGCACCTGCATCCCCATCAGTGCAACCACGTTTGAAATCGGACTGTTGAACGGCAATGTCATTCATGCACACGAAGCCGAACTCACCCTGACCTGGAACAATCCACGAGGAATGTACGACCTCTACCGCACCGTTACTTCCCCCGAAAAACAGGCCGGTCAGCTGCCCGCCACACTCCAGGTTCCCGTTCCCGCTCCGGGATCACAGATCAAAGTCGGCTGGTTCTCCGCCGAACAATTCCCGCTCATCGAGGTACATTTGAAATGATTAAACGACTTTATCTCCTCTTGATGGCTGCAGTGCCTGTTTTCGCATGCGGCCCCTATTTTCCATCGAGTTATCTCAGCGATTACAACGACCGCTTTGAGGCCGACTTGAATCCGGCCGTCGAACTCGAACTGATTGCGTTGGAATACCATCTGATCGATGAAGCCCCGTTCCCGGACGGAACATACACCACGCTGCAGGCGGAAAAGCTGGATTTCACGAAAAAGGCCGAACAACTCGGCGGTCAGGAATGGCTGACCGATTATATGGCCTATGCAAAATCGGTACGGGCCGCGGAAACAAACGTTCCAGCCCCCGCAGTACCGAACCATTTACAGGAATTCACCCTCTATCTTGAAGGCACTGCGGAATTCCGGGCCGATGAAAAGGTTACCTTTCCGCAGGCCTGGCGGGAACTGCTCGCGCTCGACGTCAGCAACCGCCTTTATCGCACCGAATGGGTGTATTACATGCGGGGCAATCTCGCCGGTGCTCACGGAATGCCGGAACAGGCCGGAAAATCCTATGCGGCCTGCCGTACTGCCGCCCGCGAAATACCGGCCCGTCATTCCCTCGGGCTGGCCCATGCGTCATATAAACGCGACTACCTCTGCCAAACCAATCTGGCGATGCGCATCGAACGGGGCCTGGCCGCAACGGGCTATTACCATCGAACCGGCGATTTCGCGCGCAGGGATCACTGTATGAATCATCTGCGGCTGGATGTAACACAGGCCTCGCAGGAAGGGCTCAGCACCCCCTCGGCAGCCGTACTCGAAACCATGGCGCTTTTCAACATCGGTAAAACCGACTTTATCCGAACCCTGGAACAACACCCCGACCTGAAAATCACCCCGCGCCTGGCCTGGTTCATGTATAAAAACGGCGAACCCCGAAAAGCAGCCGCCTATCTGGAACACTGCCCCGCAGATGACATTCTGGCCAACTGGCTGCGCTACCGCCTCGCCCAGCGCAGCGGCCGGACCGACGAGGCCATTGAGAAACTCCGGCAGTGGCTGAACGGGCTTCAACACAGCCGGCGCATTATCTATCGCTTCGATTATACAGGAACCGTTTCCCCCGCATCAGCCCTGCACGGCAGTCTGGGCACCCTGTATGCCGACCGGGGTCAGATGCTCGACGCCCTCGAATCTTTCGTTGCGGCGGGAGCCTATCCGGATGCCGCACTGATCGCCGAACGCTATGTGGAAACCGACGACCTCCAACGCTATGTGGATGCTTTTCAATCCCGGACATCGAAGGGGCCGGCCAACCGGGTCGACGACTGGCCGCAGACGGAAACCCCGCGCAATTCCATTGAGCTTCGGCTCTCCTATCTGCTGGCCCGTCGCCTGTTCCGCGAAGGGCGCCCTCAAGAAGCGCTGCCCTATTACCCCACGGAAATCGGCTATATACTGCAGACTTATCTGCATGCTCTGAAAGAAAGCCGCTCGTTCTGGAACAGCTGGAACACCCGTGCGGCGCACCTCTACCATGCGGCGCGTATCATGCGGTGGAAAGGCATGGAACTCTGCGGCACCGAACTCTATCCCGACTACACCATCGTTGAGGGCTTTTTCCCCTCCATAGGAATTGAGCACGAATCCGCCGTCGCACCGGAAAATATGCGGCCCCTTTATGACAAAACCGCACCGATTCCAAACCAGCGTTTTCACTATCGCCAAATCGCGGCGGAACAGGCGGGCGATGCCGCCGTCCTCGCCTGGAACCGGCACCAGAAGGCCATGATGCTCTGGAGCGCGGGCACATGGATCAAAGACCGGCATCCCGATGCTGCCGATGTATATTACAAAAAACTCGCCCGGCTGCATTTCCAGTCTCTGGCAAAAACAGCCGATGCAATACGCTGGTTTCCGGAGGGCTCGGACGCCATGCAGCAAATCCACCATTCAGAACAGTATATCCGCCCGAGGAAACTCTCCGATGCCGCAAAGGCCTATGCCGCATATTGACCGCTATATCTCGGTTTCCGACTGAATCCAGTTCAGAAAAGCGGGATTTCCGTCAGTAACGGGCAGGCAGACAATACAGGGCGTTTCATACGAATGAATTTCGCGAATCCGGGAAATAAGTTCGTTTTTACGATCACCCGATGTTTTGAGAATGAGTGCAACTTCATCATCTTCACAGAGCTCGCCCTTCCATTGATAGACGGACTGAATGCCACCGAGAATGTTGGCGCAGGCCGCCAGTCGCTCCTGCACCGCCATACGGGCAATCCGCTTTGCCTCGGCGGTATCCGCCGCCGTGACATACACCATAAGAGCCGGAATATCGCCATTCATTTTAAAGGTTCGCACTATCCAGAGCGACATTTGAGCCCGACACTTTTTCCATCCGACCGTTCCGCCAAAAACCTTCAACCCCCAGAAACAGTTCGTCCGATTCCTTCACGCCCCACTCACCGGGCGGATACGCAAACGGTTTAAGCAGCTCCAGATTATCGAGAATCGGCTGAACCACGCGCCACTCCGCAGCCACTTCGTCGGACCGGGTGAACAGCGTGGAGTCGCCGTGCAGCGTATCCAGCAGCAGACGTTCATAAGCTTCAGGCAGCGACTGATTCCATTTTCCGGAATAGGAGAAATCCATATCGACATCCTCCACCACAAATCGCATACCGGGACGCTTGGTGCCGACTTTGAGGAAAATGCCTTCATCGGGCTGAATGCGGAAAATCAGGGTATTGGGTTTTATGCGCGTAATATCGCAAACATCGTCTTCGCATTCCACCTGCTGGAAAAGCTGGAGCGGTGGAACTTTGAACTGCACCGCAATCTCCGTGGTTTTTCTGGCCATGCGTTTTCCGGTTCGCAGCAGAATCGGAACCCCGGCCCAGCGCCAGTTATTGATACTCAGCCGCAGGGCCGCGAATGAATCCGTGTCCGACTGCGGATCAATCCGATCCTCCTGCAGATACCCCTTAATTTTATTTCCGTCCGAATCTACCCCCTCCGCATACTGCCCGCGGCAGACGGCATCGGTGATATCCTCCCGAATATCCAGTTTGGTGGCATTCAGCAGCTTCACCTTCTCGTTCCGGATCGACTCTGCAGAAAGATCGCCCGGCGCTTCCATGGTCACCAGGCAGAGCAGCTGCAGCAGATGATTGGTCACCATATCGCGCAGCGCACCGTATTCATCGTAATAGCCGCCGCGCCCTTTTTCCATACCGACCGTCTCCGAAGCCGTGATCTGGATATGGTCAACATACGAACGGTTGAACACCGGCTCGAAGATGGCATTGGCAAACCGAAACGACAGAATATTCTGCACTGTTTCTTTCCCGAGATAGTGATCGATACGGTAAATCTGCGTTTCATCCAGATGTTCCAGCAGCTCTTTATTCAGCGCAATCGCCGATTCGAGATCCTTTCCAAACGGTTTTTCAATCACCACGCGGGTCCAATGCTCCTCTTCGGGATCGCGGATCATGCCGGCTTTCTGCAGGTTATGTACGGTGGTATGAAACAGATCCGGAATAATCGAGAGGTAGAACAGATGATTTTCAGGATAGGCCGCCCCGGCCAGCCGATCCTTCAGCGCCGCATACGAATCCGGACTGGAGAGATCCCCTTTGTGATAATACAGGTGCTCTACAAAACGGCGTATCGTTTCTTCCGCGGCCGGGAGCCGGGTGAAATTGCGTATGGAATCCTCCATCATATCGCGAAAGATCTCATCGTCATAGTCCCGCCGCGCAAAACCGACAATTCTAAACGGCTCCGGCAGCAGATCCTGCATATAGGCCACAAAGAGTGCTGGAATTAATTTTCGATGGGTCAGATCGCCGGACGCCCCGAAAATTACAATGGTCGCCGGATCATGTGCACGGATCTGTTCGCTGAATCCTGAAAAAAGCATGGGATTGAACTCCTGTTAAAGAAAGAAAGACTACACGTCCGACCGGTGCTTTTCAACGCTTGCGATAAGGCCGTTTGATCCGCTACGTTCTGTGCACTGTTATTATGAAAATTCTCGCCCGACACTTATTCATGAACCTGTTCCAGCCGCTGATCTATCTGCTGATTGCATTTGCGTTGCTCTTCATCATCGGCGATCTCATGGACACCATGAAGGATTTCAATAAAATCCTGACCACCACCGGGGAAGGCGGAGCCGGGTTCTGGGACGTCAGCAGAATCATGCTCCATTACTACAGCCTTCAGCTGCCCTCGATGGTCATTTTCATTGTTCCGATCTGCCTGCTGCTGGCCACCCTATACAGCCTTTCACAAATGACCCGCCACAGCGAAATTGTGGCCATGCGCGCCAGCGGGGTCAGTATCTACCGCATTGTCCGCCCCTACCTGCTGATGGGATTCTTCTGCTTTCTGTTCACCGCTGTGGTCAATGAATATACCGGCCCCCGCTATGCCTACCGCGCACACCAGTTACTGGAAAGTAAAACCAAAGCCAGCGACGACATATACTTTGAAAATATTGCCTACAAAAATCCGACGCTCGGCCACGAATGGCATATCGTCGGGTTCGACACCCGCTCCTACACCATGAAGGGCATCACCCTGCGAATCCGGCGCAAAGATGGGTCCGACCGCGAAAAAATCACCGCCCGTAAAGGCCACTGGCTCGACCGCCGCTGGTGGTTCGAAGACGGCGAAATACAGCGTTTCGATGAAAATAACACCCGGCTCGGGCGGCCCGAAACCTTCCAGACCCTGGAAATGCGCTACCTTAAAGAACGACCCGAAGAATTCATGCGCGAGGCCAAAGATCCTGCCCACCAGTCATCGCTCGAGCTCTATGAATACATCAAAACCCATCGGCATCTCTCGTTGCGGGAAATCCGGAGCGACCTCGTCGATCTGCACCACAAACTGACCATGCCCTTCATCTGCATCATTGCCGTACTCATCGGCATTCCCGTCGGGGCCCACACCGGACGCAAAGGCGCGCTTTCCGGCATTATGATGGCCATCGGCCTCTTTTTCGCCTTTTATGCCACCCAGTTCACCATGGAATACCTCGCCAAACAGCTGTATATCAAACCCTGGGTCGGCGCCTGGTCCGCCATCATCGCCTTCTTTTTCATCGGAAGCGCCCTGATTTACCGGATGCGGTAGTTATGAACCTGAACATCAGAACAGCCACACCTGCAGACTTTGATGCCATCTGGCCCGTTTTCCACACCATCGCCGCAGCCGGCGAAACCTATGCCTATCCCCGGGACATCGACCGGGACACTGCATACAGACTCTGGATGGAACGGCCGCGTCAAACCTGGGTCGCTGAAGAAAACGGAACCCTCCTCGGCACCTACTACCTGAAAACCAACCAGCCCGGCCCCGGCGCACACATCTGCAACTGCGGATATATGACTTCACCCGACGCACGCGGCAAAGGGGTTGCCACCGCCATGTGCCGGCACTCAAAAAAAACAGCACTGGAATTCGGCTACAAAGCCATGCAGTTTAATTTCGTTGCCTCCACCAACAAAGGGGCCGTACGCCTCTGGCAAAAACTCGGCTTCGAAATCGTCGGCCGCCTGCCCCGCGCCTTCAATCACCCCGCTCACGGTTATGTGGACGCCCTGGTCATGTTCCAGTGGCTGGAAAACACCCATGAATGAGGATTCCGATTTCAACCCGCCCGGCATCGGTCCACCGAAAACCACGCAACGAAATGCATTTACAACCATAAAGCGATCATATTTATTCCAACTCCATTCACTTCATACAAAATTGAGGATTTTCAAATGAACTACAACAAGATCGAAACTCCGGACCGCGGCGAAAAAATCAGCCTGGGAGCGGACGGCCACCTTTCTGTTCCGGCCAACCCCATCATTCCTTTTATTGAAGGCGACGGCGTCGGACCGGAAATCACCGCCGCCATGATCAAAGTCATCGATACCGCGGTTGAAAAAACCTACAGCAACGAGCGCAAAATCGAATGGATGGAAGTTTTTGCCGGCGAAAAAGCCAATGCAATCTACGGCGAAGACACCTGGCTTCCCGACGAAACGCTGGCGGCAATCAATGAATTCCGCGTCGCCATCAAAGGCCCGCTCACCACCCCGGTCGGCGGCGGCCGCCGCAGCCTGAATGTAGCCCTGCGTCAGGAACTGGATCTTTATGTCTGCCAGCGCCCGGTCACCTGGTTCCACGGCGTTCCCTCCCCGATATACGCCCCCGACAAAGTCGATATGGTCGTTTTTCGCGAAAATTCAGAAGACATCTATGCCGGCATTGAATGGCAGGAAGGCACCGACGACGTTAAAAAAGTCATCGATTTCCTGCAGACCGAAATGGGCGTGAAAAACATTCGTTTTCCGGAATCCTCCGGCATCGGCGTCAAACCGGTCTCACGCGACGGCTCCACCCGTTTGATCAAAGCCGCCATCGACTACGCCATCGACAACAACCGCAAATCCGTGACGATTGTCCACAAGGGCAACATCATGAAATTTACCGAAGGCGCTTTCCTCAAATGGGGCTACGAGCTTGCCGAAAAAGAATACGGCGCGGAGTTTGATAAAAAAACCAACGTCTACAAACTGAAGAATCCGGATACCGGTTTTGAAATCGAAATCAAGGACTGCATCTGCGATGCCTTCCTGCAGAATATTCTGCTCAAACCGCAGGACTACGATGTCATCGCCACCCTCAACCTCAACGGCGACTACTGCTCCGACGCACTGGCGGCCTGCGTCGGCGGCATCGGCATTTCCCCCGGCGCCAACATCAATTATCTGGAAGGAAAAGCCGTTTTTGAAGCCACTCACGGCACCGCCCCCGATATTGCCGGAAAAGATATGGTCAACCCCTGCTCGCTCATCCTTTCCGCTGAAATGATGCTGCGCTACATGGGCTGGACCGAAGCCGCTGACCTGGTGCTCGAAGGCGTCGACGGGGCCATTCGCCGCAAAACCGTCACCGGCGATTTCGCCCGCATGATGCACGACGCCAAATGGCTGACCTGTTCCGAGTTCGCCACCGCCGTCATTGTGAACATGTGGTAATTCCCGAAAACGGGAAAAAGAGAAGGCGCGACCCCCGACAGGGCGCGCCTTTCTGTTTTCCGGTATCCGAAAAAATCAGGCCTTGGCTTTCATTTTTTCAAGCACGGCTTTCGCCCAGGCCACGGCATTTTCCAGATCCTGATCATCCGGATGTCCTTCAGCATCTTCCCAGAGCTGACGGCGCGAATCCGTCGGTGCATTTTCATCGCCCGCCGGCAGCTGCTCCATCCACTCAATCATCATCGGATCAATCCGCCCCTGACAAATGAACCGATCCACCACATTGCCATTCGGAATCTGCGCAGCTGCCGCCTTCAGACAATTGGCCGCATGCTGCGAATCGGGATAAGCTCCCAGCGTGGCAAACAAGGCAACAGGAATCCCGCCGAGCTGTTTCAGGTAGTCCTTCATAGCATCATTTGCATTTTCCGCCTCCACCCAGAACCCGGCGAAAACCACGTCGTATTTTTCGGGGTTCGGCGCACTGCTGATCGGGCACAGATCCGCCCCCGGGAGTTCCAGATGCAGGGCCTCGGCCACTTTGCGCGTGTTACCGGTTCGGCTGGAATAAGCGATCAAAATCTTCATGTGTCAGTCACCTCATTACTTAATGTTGTACCATTCGTACCCTATTCGGCAGGGAACTGTAAATTCCAGAGATTGGAAATCAGTTCAGCACCTCTTTCTGCAGGGCGGTCAATTCGGCAATCCCTTTTTCCGCGAGCGTCATCATCTGCAGCAGTTCATCTTTACTGAACGGTGCCTCCTCGGCCGTCCCCTGAATTTCAATAATCTTCCCCGATTCGGTCATCACAAAGTTGGCATCCACCTCGGCGGCGGAATCTTCCAGATAGCACAAATCCAGAATCGGCTGTTCCTTGTGGATGCCGCAACTGATGGCTGCCAGCCCTTCCGAAACCGGGTCCTCTTTCAGCAGGCCGTCTTTCATCAGCCGCTGAATCGCCAGTTTGAGCGCAACGTATGCTCCGGTAATGGACGCCGTGCGCGTTCCGCCGTCGGCCTGAATCACATCACAATCGAGATAAATCTGCCGGCGGCCCAGCTTTTTCAGATTCACCACCGCCCGCAGCGAACGACCGATCAAACGCTGAATCTCCATGGTGCGTCCGCCGATTTTTCCCTTGGTCGCTTCCCGCTGTGTCCGATCCTGCGTGGCCCCCGGAAGCATACTGTACTCCGCCGTCACCCAGCCCCCCGGAACTTTCTGATAACGCATCCAGCCCGGCACATTTTCATCGACACTCGCCGTGCAGATCACCCGGGTATTCCCCATTTCAATCAACACCGATCCCTTGGCCGATGTAATATAATCCTTCGTGAATTTCACGCTGCGCAGCTCGTCGGCCGCGCGCCCGTCAATCCGTTTTCCCGATGTTTCAACCACAGCATCGAGATCGATGCCCCCGCTTAAATTGATTTCTTTTTTCATAGTCCGCGCAGGATGGAATAGATTACGGTCCATTGCAACGGGAAATAAACCGTGCCGTCTGACCGGTGATACGCCAGAGCAATGCTCCGGCCGGGGCCAACCCGAAAGAGCCATCACGACACTGCCACTGCTTTTCATTCCCGTTAGAGTTTGACAACCGTAGAATTGTTGGTAGTTTACCCTGCTTTTCAGAACAAAAAGGAATTTAGAGCGATGAAACGTACATACAACCCATCTAAAATCAAGCGCGCCCGTAAGTGCGGCTTCCGCAAACGGATGTCCACTGCAGATGGACGCGCGATCCTGAAGCGCCGCCGCCAGAAAGGCCGCAAGCGCCTCACCGCCGTTTAACCGGAACTGGAATATGCCGGACCCCTTCCATAGGGAGTCGGATGGTTCTATCGACTCAAGCCCGCCGAACAGCGGGCTTGATCGTTCTTTGAACAAGTCGAAGCGCCTCACTCGTTCATCACTTTTTGCGGAAACCTTTTCCGGAAAAAAGAAACGGGTTGGGCGCTTTATGGTGCTCTGGCTGCGCGAGGCCGACGATGCCGATTTCCGAATCGGTACGGTATCCAGTAAAAAAGTGCACCTGCGCGCCAACCGGCGCAATTTTGCCCGACGCCGCATGCGCGAAGCATGGCGGCACCTGCGCCCGTACTGCTCCGGACAGGCCGACGTTGTTTTTGTGGCCCGCCGCGCCATCCTTTCCGCCGACTGGAACACCGTAATCAGCGAAATGCTGAACCTGATACAGAAGGCCGGACTGATCTCCCCCGGGAATGCGGAACGCGCCCGGACCGAACTGGAGGCGTCCAATGGATGGAAACTCCACTGAGCGCAGCCGGACCGACGGCAATAATAAACCCCACCGCCACCGGTTCGACAGACTCACTCAGCTGCCGGCCCGATGCGCAATGCTGCTGATTCGCGGCTATCAGTTGCTGATCAGCCCCTGGCTTGGACCGCACTGCCGGTTCCAGCCGACGTGCTCGCACTATTGCATTGAAGCGCTTCGGCAACATGGTATGGTCCATGGTCTTTGGCTCGGGGTGAAAAGAATCTGCAAATGCCATCCATTGCATTCGGGCGGCATTGATCCTGTACCCCAAAAAAATATAAAAACAAGGGATGATGGGATTCGCGGATGATTAAGCCCCACTTAACCCTCCGGAAATCCGATTTTCCAACCATCCAGAGAGAAATTAATGAATAAAAAAGATCTGATACCTGTCATTGTACTGGCCCTGCTCATCCCGCTGTGGATGCTCATCGACCGCACCTTCATTGCCCCGAAATTCCCGGCCCCGCAACCCGTTCCTGCGGAACAGCCGGCGGAACCGCTCACCACCGGAACGCCCGCAGAACTCACCGCCGCCGCACCGGCCGAGCAGCCGGAAGCAGTAAAACCTGCGGAAACCAACACCACCGTGCCGGTTGAGGAAACCCTCGAAACCCTGGAAAACGAACAGCTGAAACTCGAGCTCAGCTCCATCGGCGGCGGAATCAAACAGGTAACGCTCGTCAACTACCCGGAAGAAAATAAAGAAAACAGTGCCCCCGTCACACTCGACTTTTCCGATCGTGCCGCCCTGGCCTACACCGGTCTAAGCGGTATGGGAGCCGATGATTCTCTCAATATCACCAAATCCGACGACGGAAAGTCCGTGATCTTTTCCAAGGTCTGGAACACCGGCTCCGAATTCCGCCGAACCATTACCATTGGCGATAACTATCTGCTGACCGTGCAGGATCAGTTCATCAATAAAACATCCAATCCCTGGAATATTCCCGCCCTGCGCCTGCTCACCGGAAACATGAAAAATCCGGACGATACAAAATCGATGAAGGGCCTCAGTATCATCGGGGCCGATTCCTTCTCTCAGAACGAAGGCGTCCGCTATTACGGAAAAGTCAAAGGCTTCAGCGGAACCACCGTCCAGAAAATCTTTAAAAAAGCCGACAAACCGGAATTTATTGATGTGGTTCCTGAGGGGATGGTGCACGAAAAGGTCGACTGGGTTTCCGCAAAAAATAAATTTTTCGTCCAGATCATCAGCCCGGACGAGCCGGTGGCCACGATGTCAATCCTGGCCCGTCGGGACACCACTCAGAAAGGTGTCGTCCCCGACAGCATTGCCACCTCTCTCGATTTCCAGCCCGTTGCACTCGGTGCCGGCGATACGCTGAATCTGAATTACACCTGTTACATCGGCCCGAAAAACTTTTCGATCCTCAAAAAGGCCGGCCATAAATTTGAGAAAGTCATGGAATTCCAGACCACCGGCTTCTGGGGCTTCATGAACTGGATCATGGAACCGGCTCGCCAGTTCCTGCTCGCAGCACTGAACCTCTTTTATGCCGTGGTACGAAATTACGGACTGGCCATCATCCTGTTGACCCTGCTGATGCGTATTCTCTTCTGGCCGCTCACCCACAGAAGCACTCAGAAAATGCGCGAAAATTCGGAAAAGATGCAGGTCGTCCAACCGAAGATTAAGGCCATTCAGGAAAAATACAAAGGCCAGGCCCAGCGCATTCAGCAGGAAACCATGAAGGTGTATCAGGAGCACGGCTTCAACCCCATGGCCATGATGGGCGGCTGCCTGCCGATGCTTCTGCAGATGCCGGTCTTCTTCGCCCTTTACACAGTGCTGCGCAATGCCATTGAACTCCGCTTCGCCGGCTTCCTCTGGATCGCCGACCTCAGCCAACCGGAAAACCTGTTTGCCGGCAGCATTCCGATTATCGGCTCCCTGAATATTCTTCCGGTCCTGATGTCGGTCTCCATGATCTTCCAGCAGAAACTTTCCACCCCCAATGCAGCAGCGACTCCGGAACAGCAGCAACAGCAGAAAATGATGATGTACATGATGCCGATCATGATGCTGTTCCTCTTCTACGGCATGCCTTCCGGCCTCACGCTCTACTGGACCACAAGCAACGTGCTGATGATTGCCCAGACCTCCGCATACAATTACCGGAAGAAACACAAAGAAGCATAGCCTCATACCATGGGCTAAAACATCCGGGTATATTTTCAGCTAGAGGACTCAGAGAACACAGAGTCGTTCCTCTGAGTCCTTCGTGGTGAAACTTCGGCGGATGCACTCCGGAGGCTTATACCGAGAAGCAATCAAACAGGGTAGCAGTCATCGCTTAATCATTACCGGAAACAATAAGGCGGAAAGGATTGAAATCCTTTCCGCCTTTTCTCTGTGCACCGAACGCCGACTGACAAACACCGTTCATCTGCCGGTACTCCTCGCGTCGCAATTAATGCACTTTGCGCAGGTGCGAAGGCAGGATACGGAGCTGATCACGGTATTTCGCCACCGTACGGCGGGCAATTTTAATCCCCTGCTCTTCCAGCAGTTTCACCAGCTTGGCATCGGAATAAGGCTTTTTCTTATCCTCATCGCGGACAATATCGGCCAGCGCAGCCTTCACACTTTCATTGGAAATGGATTCTCCGCTGGCAGTCATTACACCGGGCTTGAAGAAATACTTCATACTCAGGAGCCCCCGCGGGGTCTGCATATATTTACCTGCCGTCGCACGGCTGATGGTCGTTTCATGCACCTCCAGCAGTTCCGCCACCGTTTTCATATTCAACGGCTTCAGGCGCGAAACGCCGTGGTCAAAATAGTCGCGCTGAATACGGACAATTTCCACCGCAATGCGATAGATCGTGTCCATACGCTGATCAATGCTCTGAATAAACTGTTTAGATTTTGCAATTTTTTCACGAATATACGTTTTCACCTCTTTCGAGGTATTCGGATCCTTCAGCATTGAAAGGTATTTCTGGCTGATAAAAAGGTTGGGATACGGCTTTTTGTTCTGCGTAATGACATATTCACCGTCTTTCTTTTCGACGATGATTTCCGGCGTCACATATTCAATCCGCTCTTCGGAAAAGTTGCGCCCCGGTTTCGGGTCCAGCTTGCCGATCAGCACCGCCAGTTCTTTCACCCGGTCAACGGTCAGGCCCATAGCACGGGCGATATCCTCATATTTATGACGCCCCACCAGATCCAGATGATGCTCAACCACCTGAAACTCCTGAGTCTTCTCCCGCCCCTGCCGCTTCAGCTGCAGCATCAGACACTCACGCAGATCACGCGCCCCGACCCCCGCCGGTTCAAAATCATGAATCGTATCGAGAATTTTAGTCAGCGTTTCTTCCGGGAAATTCGGCAGCGCCAGCAGATCTTCAACATCCAGCTGCAGATAGCCGTCATCATCAATATTGCCGATCACGATCTCTGCAATCTTCCGCTCGTATTCATTCAGACTCGAAAGCGAAAGCTGATCCAGCAGGGTGTCATGCAACGAAGAGGATTCAGACAGCGAATCCATCATATATTGATATTTTTCCTCGGCATCGGTTCCGCCCGAAACCGGCCCCCGGTCCTGATAATTATCAAATTCCTCACCCAATGCCGCCAGCTTTTCGAATTCATTATCAAACTGTTCGCTGTCGACATCCTTCGTCCCCTGCTCGATCTCAATCTGGGCATCTGCCTGTTCCGCAGTCGCCTCCAGGGTCGGGTTTTCAGAAAGCTCCTGTTTGATCATCTGCTGAAGATCCATGAGCGGCATTTGCAGGATTTCCAATGACTGGAAAAGATGCGGAGCAAGTACCTGCTGCATCTTCATTTCCTGACTTAAAACTAATCCGGGATGTGCCATGTATTGAAATGTACCGGTTAACACGCATATCTCAAGCCATGTTAGAGGGAAATTACAGACCGTAACAACAGACTGAACGCTGCAAACGGACAACTGCAGGTTGCAGAGCAATCAGCTCTAACCATAAATCCTTCCTGCGCGATTAATCGCCGAATCATTTTGTCTCGCGCGCCGTCTTCGCTATCATGCGGCGAACAGTTGGAGTAATCACCTCATGAGTTTGGAAGTCTGCGTTCTCGCCAGCGGAAGTTCTGGCAATTGTATTTATATCGCCTCGGAAAAAACCCGCGTACTCATCGATGCCGGCCTCAGTGCAAAACAGGTCGCCCTGCGTCTCGATCAAATCGGGGTCGTTCCGGAAAGCATTAACGGCATCTGTATCTCCCACGAACACGGAGACCATATCGGCGGAATCCGGGTACTGCAAAAACGCCACGGCATTCCAATCTATGCCAATGCCGGGACACTGAACGGCATCCGGCGCCAACCCAAATCCGATGAAATTGCTGTAAAAATTTTTCAAACCGGCGCCCCCTTCTGCATCGGCGACATCACCGTCGAACCCTTCTCGGTTCCGCACGATGCCTATGAACCGGTCGGTTTCCGCCTCACCGCGCATGGCGTGTCCGTAGGGTCCGTAACCGACCTCGGCATGCCGACGGCGCTGGTCCGGGACAAACTGCGCGGATGCAGAGCCATCATCGTCGAAGCCAACCACGATGAAGATCTCCTTCACGAAGCACCGCGTCCCTGGCCGCTGAAGCAGCGTATCCGCAGCCGGCAGGGCCATCTGTCAAACATCGATGCCGCACGGCTGATCGCGGAAAGCGCCACCGATGAGCTGGAACAGGTCTTTCTGGCCCACCTCAGTTCCGACTGCAATACCCCCGAAACCGCCCTGCGCACCGTGGCCTCACAATTGCGCCTGGACGGCCTTGGGCACATCAACCTTGAAATTTCCCGCGCCGCCTGCATTTCCAGCCTCTGGAAAACCCGCCTCAGCCCCCAGCTCACCGCTGAATAATACCCCTGTTTGATTACTTCTCGGTATAAGCCTCGTAGTGCAGAACCTCCGAAGGTTCACCACGAAGGACACAGAGAAACACGGAGGAAAGACTCTTTGTTCTCCGAGTCCTCTAGCGGAGAGGGTGACCTGGACGTTTTAGCAAGCGGTATAACCTGTCCGTCTGATCGTTTATCCGGACGCATCAGATGCATAGCCGCGATCACAGACAGACCGGGCCCAAAGACTGTAGCCGAGATCCGCGAAAAGACCGAACAAAGCCTGTAGCCGCGATCCGTGATCGCGATCAGACAGAACCGGGCCTCCACATCAGCGGGGTCACGGCCCCCGCTCTACATAAAAAAGACTGGACCCAAGCCTGTAGCCGCGATCCGTGACCGCGATCAGGTGAAACCGGGTCCTTTGCGTCAGCAGGGTCTCAGCCCCCGCCCTGCAATAACGGTCTAAAACCCGAACCATAAAAAAAGAGACCTTTCCGAAGAAAGGCCTCTTTTGATTCCGCATAAGCGGTATCGCTTAGAAGCGATGCAGGATTTTGCCGCTCACCATCACATTGTGGTAATCCGCACCGAATGCGCCATCGAGATCAAGACTGAATTCGGTGGTATCATTTTCCCACTCGGAGAAACGGATTCCCGTACCCAGACGAACCAGATCTTCTTCGCGGGCCTGCAGCGCAACCGCAATCGGATCGCCTGTTCCGCCAACCATCACATAGCTGTCATCATCCATGTCTGCATTGAATTCATGCAGCCAGTGCGCCCGGAACTCCGGCTGGAACTCCAGCTCGGTATCGAAACTTTCAATCACTCCGATCATCGAAAGCGTGGCCCCGATGGATGTCAAATGCGACCATTCGTCATAGGAATCATAATCTTTATTCGGGAACGGCGAGGCAAGGCTCGATTTCTCGGTATACGATTCGCGGCTGTACAGGGAACCCAGATAAGAGGCTTCCGGGGTCAGCAGCCATTTATCCTTCATAAAGGAAATGCCGTAACCAATCCCAACACCGATACCCAGCGTATGCGCATTGTAGTCCGCTTCATAGCCGATGGAATCCACGCCTTCGGTCGAAACATCGTTAAAACCATACGTCACACTTGCATCGATATACAGCGATTCACTGTTATGCGCCCAATAGGCCGAAGCATAGAGGGTGTCAGCATCCCCGTCGTTTCCTCCGCGTCCATCCAGCATCGTACGGGCATACCCGGCGGCAAGACCGGCAAGCATTTTTTCAAAACGCTTATCCACACCCACCATACCGCCGGCAACCGTTGCCTGATAGCCTTCATGGCCGGAAGTGCTTTCCTGATTAACGGCCGAACCATAAGCCCCGCCCCAAACCTGCCAGGTTTCCGGAACCTCGATCGGTTCAAGATCACCCGGGGTGCCGGCTCTCAGCTCCTTCTTGAATTCAGCATAATCGCTGGACTTTCCAGTGGTGCTGGAGTTATAGGCTTTGCTCACATCCGAAGGTTCTCCTTCATACTCCATCGCCGGCATATTATCCGATGCCTCACGGGCGGCCTTCCGCGCATCCCAGGAAGGCAGTACATCCTTTGTCCACTGTACCGTGTTGTCGTACCAGTCCTGCGGACCGCGCGGTCCGGACGGAGCATACGTGGTTTTGCTGCCGAACTGCTTATACCGCAGATTTCCGCGGGTGCGTCCTTTGATCTGGTCCGCAAAAATGCCCTGCAGTCCCATCAAGGCACTCGCCATTTCCGGCGTACGGGCAAAGCCCTCGGTCATATCCGCCGCAGCCGCTTCCTGACTGCTCCAGGCACTGCCCACATATGCCGCCAGCTCCGGATCCGCCGCAACAATCGGAGCAAGCTCCGTCATTGCCCCTGCCATATCCGGATAATCTTCAAAGATTTTATCCAGAGCAAGCTGACCGTAAGTGGCTTTCAGCACATAGCTGGAGCCATCGTTATAATTCGTTACGCCATTGATCCCCAACAGCCACTCCGGATTATTCTCCATCGTGAAATCCGTATATTCCAGCGAATGCGTAATGTTCGACTCCGTGGCCGATGCCAGCAGGATGCCGTCCGACAGATGGTCAGCGGTCATATTCGTATCCGCATTCACCACGGTCCAGGCCACCCCGTCTTCAAACATCGCCGACCCGGCATTGATCATCCCGCCTTTGACACCGGCACCATCCGTTTCAATGGAAGTCGACAGCGCACTGCCGGATTTTACGGTGAGATTGGACGTCACATTCAGCGATCCGAAACCAACATCCAGTTCACCGGAATCAACGGTCAGAGCTTCGGCATTAAGTACCGCACCCTCGGTCATCAAACGGTAGGTGTTTCCGGATGCAATCGAAAGATCCGATCCGACCACGTCGAGCACTCCGTTGGAGACAGCGATACTGTTGATCATATGATCGGTATTGAAATTTAATGTCGCCTTTCCTCCGAACATCGAAACGTTATTTAAGGCGGAGCCGTTATCGTTGATATTGATCGTATTCAGATCCCCTTCGCGAACCAGAATCGAATCCAGACCGGCCCCCGTCAACGTGAACGTATTGTCCGATGCCCCTTCAATTTCAAGGGCATCCACAGTCGATCCCGTAACATTCACTACGCTCACGGCATTGGAACCGGAACCCTTCAGCGTTCCCACGCTGGCCCCGTCGATATCCACCACGTTCTGGGCCTGCCCACCGACTTCTATGCCTGCAAAGCTTCCGCCGGTAATATTACCGTCATGGATAGAAGAACCGCCGAAGAACACGTTACCAAAGGAACCGCCACTGATATTTTCTGTCGTGGTATGATCGGTCGTATAAAATTCGTCGTAGGTAGAGATAAATGAAACATCACCGAATGTACCGGTGCTGATGTTTGCCGTACTGTCATAATAATGGGATTCAAACCAAAGCCCGTTACCACTGAAGGTTCCGCCGGAGATCGTCAGGCTTCCGTCGCGCACATAAACTCCATAGCCCGCTTCGGCTTCTTCGCCGTTTGATGTTCCGGCCGCTCCACCCTGAAAGGTTCCACCGGAAATATTCACGTCCGCGAAATCGGTGAAAATACCGTGTCCGCCGTCCGCAACCGAATCCCCTGTGCCTGAATTGGTTGAGACGCCGCCGGCACCGCCAATAAAGGAACCAGCATCAATATCGACCGAAACACCATACTGAACATATTCGTCATTAAAATAACGGAACGCATTACCTCCGCGTGCTCCGCTGTATGATTCAGCACCGCCATAGGCTTCCCCGAAATAGTTAACCTCAGAAAGCGGGTCGCTTACCTCGTCACTATTAAATGATGCGTACCCGCCGGCCCCGCCGGTAAGTGCACCGCCTGTAAAACTGAAAGCCTGACTCGAACCGGACGAGATAAAGATCGCATCGCCCCCCATGGCCTGAACGCCCTGATCTTCCGACAAGTTGGTAACATCCCCGCCTTGTCCACCGGTGATAGAAACCCCGTCAGCAATGGGATCCAACGTGTAAGAACCGTAGACGGAAACACCCCGACCGCCACGGGCTGTAATGAACCCTCCGGTCGAATTCGCATTCCCTCCCTGGCCGCCTGTAAGCTCAACATTCTGCAGTTCAAGCGTACCACCGGATGCCATATTTATAGCATTACCACCACTGGCAAACAATTTATTGGCCGGCTCGCCGATCACCGTTCCTGCAGCACCGCCCGAAACGGAACCACCGTCAAGGCTCAGCTTCTGGGCGGCTGAAGCCGGAGAGAAATAAATACCGCTGCCGCCATCGGCCGTTGCATTAACGGTGGCGGAACCGACGGTCACCTCTGCCGTGCCCCCCTGCCCGCCTTCGATAACCGCAGCTTCGAGCTCAGATAAAGTTACGTCGGAGATGGAAATCCCCGCCGCTCCCGAAGCATCCTGGCTTGAAGATCCGCTTTGGACCCCGCCCGTACCGCCCGTAAACGAACTGTTCGATGATTCAAAACTACTGATACCCGAAACCGCCGCCGCAACCTCACCCGTACTCCCTGAAAAACTGAGCCCGTTCAAAACAAACGGGTCAACCCCTCCGGGATTGTTGGTGATCTGCGCCTGAACGCTTAAAATCGGTGTTGCCACGGCAACAAGAAACAGTGCTGTCCTATTCATTATTCCCCCTCGGAACGATTAGATTATGTCACAACAAAACAGGCTCCCATAAAGAAAAGACGTTGTCATGCGGAAAGTTTAAAAAAGCGATATTTAGAGGCCGCGGACCGGAATTGCGTCAGCGGGCATCAGGTGATGGCTTAGACACCGGGCATTAAGCACCAGACAACGGTCATTAAGAATTAGGCCCTGGAGGGCCGGGGCATACTTCCCGAAAACACGCCCTGTGCACCCGAACTTCAGGTTGGGCCACACACACCGACCGACCTCTGCGGCTTAACTCCTGATAAAACGGCTCACTGACCGATGAAGTGCATGCAAAACAAAAACCGAGCCGAAAACGGTGTTACTTTATGCCCTCCTTGCTGAGCAATAAAAGCACATGCCACACCGCTTCGTGAAAAAACGCAGCCCACCTGCAATAACACGAAGCGAAGCGCGCTTTGCCCTGCACGGAGCAGGCGGGCCGCCCGCGGTACAAATGCATTTTCCCCGACGCATCGGAGTCCGCCGGAAGCGGGCGACACAGCAAAAGGTACCGCAGGTGATTATGCCTTCTGACCCCCCCCCCCGCCCCGTCGAACGGAAAACCACGAAAGCATCCTTAACACAGGGCCATTCCGATCCGACCAACACGCGAGATCTGCATTGACAGACCCTCTTCAGCACCGGCTGATCCCGGGAATCGCAACAAAAGAAAAATGCATCGCTGCAATCGCCGTCTTTCCCAGAAAACCAAAGCGCCCCGACGAAGAACGGACCGCGGGTAGACGCAAAAAAAGCCGCCCCAAAGGACGGCTTTTCATACACAGTACTAATTAAAAAATTAGCGACGTGCTTTACGACGGGCCAGGAACATGCCCAGTCCTGCAATACCCATCAGACCGATCGTAGCCGGTTCCGGAATGACCTGTACGGTTACAGAACCGTCGGCAGCACCGCCAGCACCACCCTCATCAAAGAAAACGAATTCAGGAGTAGCCTTCGGGTCAGAGGTATCGATATCTGCAAAAGCGGCTGAACCTTCATATACCCAGTCCCCATCCTCGATACCGCTTACACGAAAGTAAGCGTCAGAAACGTACGAATACTGAACAATGCCAGAAATGGTAGCAGCCCAATCACTGTAATCACCACCTCCGCCTGTGACATTAGCCGTAAGAGTTCCTAGCAGAATATCATTTCCTGCAGTCAATAAACCTCCATTATACTGAATAACTCCAGGAGCAGCATAGTCAAGACCATCACCACCTCCGTCAATAACCTGAAGAACTACTGTAGTACCATCAATCGCATCCACAATACCACCTGCCGATCCCGCACCTGAAATACCAAAACCAGCAGACAGGTTGGCATAGATATCAGCATTAGCAACGCCTACCATTGCAACAGCTACAAGAGCCACAATTGCTTTTTTCATTTTTTCTCCTTTGTATTTATTTTTGACCACTCGTCAAAATTAGGGGGTGAACGGAACTGGTTCGGTTACATCAACTTCTGAACCAGCATTGTCTACCCAAAATCCTGCGCTCGGAGCAAGGATGGGATCACCGGTTCCCACCCAGGAACCACGAGTATTTTTTGACCATGCCGCATAACTTTGCGTATCAGCATCCCACAAAAAAATACCACTTAGACTAGGCAAATCAGACGCCATCTGAGTATCTTTGAAATCTTTTTCAACAGGATATCCATACCCAGTAGCGACAATACCAGCCGGTAACGTCACAACAACATCATCAGTAATTACTTCGCCGCTCAAAATAAGTTCATTTGTTCCAGAACCCGCTGTAGAGACCCAGAAAGCATCCCCGGTATTAACCGTAAGGTTGGGAGTCCAGCTACCACGTGTATTCAGTGTCGAACCAACATACGCTCCAGTACCTTTATCCCAGAGAAAAACACCACTAAGGGCTGGAAGATCTGTTCCTAGCAAATCCTGCAAAGTTGCACTCCCCGCATCAAAATTGAGAGCTACTAGAGTCAACTCACCGCCGACAGCTTCAACCTTGGTATACCCGACAATATTCGCGCTGGTAACGGTCTGCGCAGTAACCACTGCTGCACAGGCGGCCATCGCTGCTGTTGCAATAATTTTTTTCATTTTATTACTCCTAGTTTTAAGTGAACCCATTCCACTTATGTTTAGACTTTTTACACCCGGCACCGGGGACCAGCAACTGATTTTTCATGTTATTTGTCCAAAACTTGCAAACAGCCTGAATTTGCTTCGTTTTTGACCGTAAACACCAAACCTCAAAACGGCCGACCGCGTTTCCAGATGAACGCAACAGGGAACCACCCCATCGCAACCCGCATGAATCAACCCATAATATCGGCATTTTTGCAAGTTTGGATTCAGTTAAGTCCAACGGATAAACCACGAAATACACGAACCACACAAAAAGCATCCCCCGCAACCAGGCCATCACCCGAAACATCGTTGCTAAAAAACCCTTAGAAAATTCCCTGCCACACGGCGCCCGGTCGGGGACCGGGCCTACACATTCGGCAGCTCCCTGTAGGCCGGGTGTCCCACCCGGCGCATACCCAAACTTGGCAGCTCACTGCAGGCCGGGGCGCCCCTACCGAGACAGCTCCGCGATTTTCTGCTGAGCCTGATCCGCTTCGGCAGTCAGTCCGCGGGCACGCAGTGCCTTCTCGAGATCGACCCAGAAAGCGACATATTCCGGCAGCTCAGCAATGGCGGTTTTAAGGTCAATGATCGCGGCATCGAGATCGCCAAACGTGCCCTTGATCCGCCCGCGCAGCCCCATAAGCATGGGAGCACCGGGAAACTTGCGCAGTCCTTCATTCACATATTTCTGAACGCGCACATAATCCTGCACCTGCATGCCCAGTTCAGCTAATTTGTAATAAGCCAGAAACTCATCGGGTTTATATTTCAGCACCAGTTCATACTGCAGAATGGCCTGCTGCAGATGCCCGCCGGCTGCAACGGATGCCGCAGAAATCAGCAGACTGGATCCCAGCTCATTGGCGACCACGGGGTTTTCCGGGGCCAGCTCGGCGGCTTTCATCAACAGCTGGATATTATTTTTATAGTCATCCTTCGCCCGGAACAGATTGGCTTCGAGCGTCATGCGCATGGCTTCGTGGGAATCGGTTACGATTTTTTTCTGCTCATCGGTCAGGCTTTTTAGCAGAAAATCCGGCATCGGCGAATAGTTTTCCAGCAGGGTCTGCTGGTTTTCATCCGGTGTATAATGGAAGGTGCTTTTCGGTGCTGAAAATTCGACATAGGGATGATTATCCGTATTCAGCTTCCCCTCTTTAAACAGATGCACATCGTCGGAGAGCCGCGCCACATACATGCTCAGCAGCATTTCGGGTTTGGTAAATCCGACATCCGCCAAAGATTGCCGCACTTCCGGAATTTCAAATTTTTCTTTTGCCACCGGCAGTTTTAGCGCCACATCGCCTTTACCGCCGAGCATGATGGAGTCGAAGCCGGTAAAAAAGACCAGCGCATCGGGAAAGACCTCGCCGAAGGAACGCATGATCATGGAATAGTCTTCATAGGACAATTCATAGAGCGGCAGGTACTGCGCCATGATTCCCCCTTCCGCCAGCCGGCTTTTGGCCAGCTTAAAGAAATCGACCGTATAAAGATTTGCTGCGCCGGCCATAACCGGTTCAAAGGGATCGGAGGTAATCACGTCATACGGTTCACCACCGACAAACAGGTGGTTCCTGCCGTCATTGATCGTGACCTTCACATTCGGTTTATCGATCACGTTATGATTCCGTTCCCCCCAGACCCGGGCAATATTGACCACACTGGGTTCAAATTCCACCACTTCAAGGTGCTCGGCTGGATAGCAGCTGACTGCCCCGAACGTCACACCGGCCCCCAGGCCGATATTCACAGCCCGCTGCGGATCGGGATGAAACAGCATCGGAAGGTGCCCCATCATACGCTGCAGCATCATGCTGCGTTCGGACGTATCGGCCTCCACTTTGCCCTGACTGCAGTACATCAAGTCTTCATTGGAATCCTTGACCACCGAAATCGTGGAAGTGATGCCTTCGTTATAATAGAGTTGCCGGTGACCGCTGAGCTGCTCGCGGATGGTAACCTTCCCGTTGGAGATATAGTTCCACGGCCCGAAATAGGGACCGGAAGCAATCACCTTTTTATCCCATACCGGCGGTTTGATAATGAAAAACGCCACCATAGCTACGGCCAGACTGATACTCACCACCTGCGTGATCCGTCCTTTTCCGGTCGTCAGGCAGAGTGCGAGCCCCACCCCGAGAATCAGAAAGGCAAGAACGGTCAGCGACACCTGCATTCCAAGGTTTGGAAGCAGCACAAATCCGCCGAAGGCCGCCCCGAGTGCTGCTCCGATGGTATTAAACATGGTTGCTTCACCCACCGCACGCGGCGAGGAATTCATGGCCCCGCGTATGGCTTTAACCGCCGCGGTAAAGGACGCGCCGAAAAGGATAGTGGGTACAAACAGGAAAATGAGGGTGATGACAAATTTAAGACCGATCATGCGGCCCCAGCCCGGCGTCCCTTTCAACATCAGGTTTTCGAGCAGGAATTCCGGCATCAGCGTAAACCAGCCCAGCGAAACCAGCGAATAAACCCCGGTCAGCATCGCGGCAAAGCCGAAGATCCGCGCCGGATTCGCCGATCTATCGGCAAAACGGCTGATCAGCATCGCCCCCACCGAAAGGCCGATCAGGAAAACACCCAGCATGGCGGAGAAAGAATAGGTTGTGGAGCCGAAGACCAGAATGAGCGCGCGGAACCAGACCACCTCAAACGCCAGCGAAAGAAATCCGGAGGCTCCAATCGCCACCAACAGCCAATTCGCTTCCGCCCCCCTCTTTGAGGTATCCACCGTCCTCTTTGCCTCCAGCTTTATGGCCTCGGCAATTTCAGGCGACTTATCCATCGTGCGGGAGAGACAGATCGCCACCAGACCTACGGTGGCGTCAAGACAGACCGCCAGAATATTGGCCCCCGTCATGCCGAGCTTTGGAATGAATACAAAACCGCCAAGCAGCACTCCGGAAACAGCCCCAAGCGTATTCACCCCGTAAAGCAGCCCCAAACGTGACCCGAACCGCTCGACCCGGGTCAGAAATCCCTTGGAAAGCACCGGCAGCGTTGCCCCCATCATAGCCGTAGGAATTAACAGCAGCACCAAAGCCAGCACAACGCGCACCACGGTCAAAACAGCCAACGAATCGGAGACATTCACCGCCACAAACCGATACACGGCCTGAATCAGCTGAAAAATCAGCGGAACACACAATGCATAAACAGCCGTGGCGACCTCCAGCAGGCCGAACATGCGCACCGGTCGTTTTATTTTTCCGGCCCATTTGCCCGAAAAATGCGAACCGAGTGCCAAACCGACCATATAGGTCATCATGACAGTCGTGGCCGCATAAACCGTATTACCGAAGATGTGACCGAGATGTCGTACCCACAGCACCTCATACGTGAGTGCCGCAATACCGGAGAAGTAGAACAAAAGACAGATTATTTTCATCTGGACGTTATATCTTGTTGCTTAATCCATCAACAAGCAGGAATGGGTTAAATATTGCTCCGCCCTCTAACAGGTCCCCAATATTTTAAATCGCACCGGACCGACTTCTCCGGTTGAATGGCTCTTGAGTTTAACCGTCCGATTTCATATATCTTTCGACTCATTAATCAAGGAGAGCCCTGAATGAACAATCGACTTGCAGCGATATGCCTTACAGCCCCGCTATTAATCTCCCTTTGTTCCGCCCATGCCCAGCCGGTGCCGGCTGCAACGACCAATGCGGTTACGAAACCGCATAAACTCAGTATCCAGGGAGCACTGACCTTCGGTCCGACACCGATGAAAATGCATGCCCTTTCCACCATTACCCAGCACCGCATAAAAGGTGCCGTCGACGAAACCTATCTTCCGGGTTTTAAAGCCTGCGCAGAAGACACATCGCCGGCAGTCCGCAGCCTTGCTGCCAAAATGCTGGGCGAATACTACATTCAGAATCAACCTGCCCCGAATCCTGAAGCGCTTCAGACATTGGAAAAACTGGCTTCAGATCCCTCCGCAGACGTTCGATATAACGCCCTGTTCAGCGGGTTGACCGAAGTTGTGCAAAAATCCGATAATCTCGTAAAGCAACTGGTGGATGCCGCCGCGGTGAACCGGGAGGAAGGACTCTACGCAAAAATTATTGAATCCCTGTCAAAAAATAAAGATACCGCTTCGGCTTATATTGAGGAGCAACTCAAAACCGGCACATCTATCGCCTATTATGAAATCTACACCGACCTGATGAAGAAAAAACCGGCTGATTCCGAACAATACCGGGACCTGCCCTCCAGTCAGCCTCAGTTGTTTGTTTTCACAACCGGGAAAGCCGACAAAGAGCTCAGCGCGGTGAACCTGAAAAAATGGGTTGAAAATCTCGGTATTCAAAGCAGTCATGTTGAGGTCTCAGGCTATGCCGGGCAACGCGTATTACTGCTGACCACCTACATCACACGCGATAATGAAAAAGTGCTGGATAACCTCTCCGGGCTGCCTGCGGATATCAGCTATATGTCAAAATTCTGGCTGACCCCGAAACTGGCCACGGATATCGAAATGGTCCGCAAACGGGAAGCCCGGTAGACCCGTTTTTCTGTTGCCGCATGAACTACTATATCCACAACATTAATCCCATTGTGCTGGAACTGCCGGGGGCGCTGGCGGTGCGGTGGTACGGCATTTCGTATCTGCTGGGTTTTATTGCCTGTATCCTGCTGCTGCGGCACGGCTCAAAACGGGGCGACTTTGAAGTGCCGGAAAAAGAGGTCAGCAATTTTGTGGTACTGCTGGCCTTTTTCGGGGTGTTTATCGGCGGGCGCGTCGGCTATATCCTGTTTTATAATTTCGGTGAATTTCTGAACCATCCGCTCTATCTGGTGCAGGTCTGGAAAGGCGGCATGTCCAGCCATGGCGGCTTCATCGGCGTGATTCTGTTTATTTTATGGTATGCGCGTAAAAACCGGCATTCGTTCTGGAACCTCACTGACAATATGGCCGTCACAACCTCGCTGGGCTTTGCCTTCGGGCGTCTGGCCAACTTTATCAACGGGGAGCTGTGGGGCCGGATTACCCATGTAAAATGGGCGGTGATTTTTCCGCAGGAACGCGGCCTGCAATACGGCCAGTATGATCTTCCAATGATTGGAAAGCTGGTGGAGGCCGGCGAGCTGCAGCCCCGGCATCCGTCGCAGCTTTATCAGGCCTTTACAGAGGGCTTCCTGGTTTTCGGTATGATGTTGCTGCTGCGCAGAACTTCATGGGGAAAGCGGCCGGGCGCGCTGAGTGCGGCCTATCTTGTACTCTATGCCCTCGCCCGCATCGCCATGGAATTTTTCCGCGAGCCGGACGACGGTGAATTTTTCATCGCCTGGATCACGAAGGGGCAGTTTTATTCGGCGCTTATGATCCTCGGCGCGGCCGTCATTGCCTGGCAGATGGATTTATTCCCGCGCAGAGACACTGTGAACACGAAGTAGCCGTCCGACCGCTTTATAAGTATATTCAGGTTTTCTCTGCGCTCCCTGCGCCTCCGCGCGCGACTGATCACTCAGCTCACCGCTAAATAGATCATCATCCCCAATGGAAGAATAAGACCGAGGTTGGCGATATTGGAGGCGACGAGGGCATCAAGGGCTTCCTGGGTATCCTTGATGTGCGTCGGTGAATCCTGCGGTTTATGGATGCGATAGATTTCGATGAATGAGCTCAGTTCGCAGACGGAGGTAACGAGCCCGAGAATCCAGCCGACGGCCCAGGCGGGTACGCTCAGCTGTATGACCAGTGCCCCGGCGCTGATTCCAAGAAAGCGCCCGGCAACCAGAATGGCGGCGACCCCGAAAATCAGCATCAGCCCCCCGCCCCATACGGTGCCGTTTTCCGCTCCGGGCGGCAGCGGGGCCACTTTACCGGTTTTATTCAGGCGCTTATCCATCACTTTGTAAAAAACAAAAAAAGCCAGCAGCCCGATGGCCGTTCCCATCCCTGTGCCGATGCCGACGGCAAACATCGCCAGCGGAATGACAACCGAAAGAATACCGAAAACATGCTCATCGATAAATCCCCGATGTTTGAGGTCGGGCTGCTGCCGCAGAACAAAAACGGTGATCAGAAACAGCACCCAGTTGATAACGTTGGATGAGGCGATATTCCACATTCCGGCATTGAATACGCCGTTGAGCGCTCCGGCAGTCAGAACGGTGAATTCCGGGACACTGGTGGCATAGCCGATAATCTGACCGCGTAATTTGTTGGTGAATTGCAGTGCGGCCCCGATTCTTCCAATGCCTGGAACGAGCAGAAAGCGGACCGCGGCCACAATGACCGCGGCACTGAAAATGAGTATGGTTAAATCAAGCAGCATAAATTCCAATACGGCCCGCCGAATCCGCCCGACCGTTTTCTCCACCGTCTCCGGAAGAAAAAAAGAAGTATCGGATTCAACGGTTCTTCACCAGTGCAAAAGCCTCTTACTCGATTTGTTTTTCTAAATTTCTTTCCGGAACAACAAAGGAAACGTATAACAATTAAGAGTGGCCGAGACGTTAACGCAGGCCGCAGTCGGCAGGGCCTGCCGCCGGTCCACCGGAAAAGATTACAGCAACGGGATGTGATGTATGAAACTTCAAAAACGAGCCTTCATCCAAAGCGTAATCTGCGGAGCCGCTTTGCTTCCGGGCAATGCCGTGTTTGCGGAAAACGTTACGGCCGATGATTTCGACTTTTCGGCGGACCAGCTGGCCAACCGGCTTGCGGTGCTCACCTGCAGCACCCGGACGGAATCCTGGTTCGGCAGTGGTTTTGTGGCGGAGCTGAACGGCAAAAAATATATTTTTACGAATCAGCACGTCATTCTCGGGGCGGATCGCATTACTTGCAAAACGGCCGATGGACAGCCCCTTCGACCGCGTGGAATTGAGCTTTCCAAGGTTCGGAACCTGGCCCGCTTTGAGGTGGATACCGATGCCGCATTCCCCCTTTCTTCCGATGCATCCATGGACGAAGCGGTCGCGGTTTTCGGAAACGAAAAAGGAACCCCGACTGAATATTTCGGGCGTATTAACGGGGTCGGAGCCGACCTGATTGAAACCACGGCTGAATTCACCCGGGAAAACGGCGGAGCCCCCGTACTGAATGCCGACGGCGCTGTGATCGGCATGGCCAGCCATGTGCGCGAATCGCGCAGCCATGCCATGAAAGAGGGAACCAAATTTGAGGATCGTACGCGTCGATTCTGCCAGCGCTTCAACCGCGTCGACTGGCAGACGGTTAACTGGAAACGATTCAATACAATGTTCGGAAAGCCCTATCGTCAAAGCGAAGCGCTGATTAATAACACGTTTGACATTCTGGTGGATTGGCAGAATGAACCCTTTAAAACGGTTTCGCTCGAATCCGGACCGGACCGCGGACTCAACACCTGGGTCAGCTCGCACAATGCCGTTATGGAAAAGATCGTGAACAACAGCAATAAACGGCAGAAATATTCGGCGTATGCCGAAAGCCTGCAGGGCCTGTCCGAAATCTGCGCATCGCGTGCGCGACAGCTTCAATTGCTGGAAGGCAGCCGGGAACTGACCGGCTTTCTGCGCAACGAATTTTCGGCCCAGGCCGCCGCACTCGACTTTGCCGTCAAATATATCAAGCGACGCGGCGACACCATTCATACCTTCAGCAATTAATCCGACCCGAGGAAAAACGATGCCCCTCAACATACTCCCCCGTCTTTTCTGCACATTGGCCCTGCTCGGCATCTCATCGTCTTTTGCAGAAGGAAAAACCGACGAAGAAACCGAACTGGAAAAGCAGGAAGCTCTGGAAGAGCGGCTGGCGCTGGAACAGGAAATCAAGGGCCGGTTCAGTTATTCCTTTAATGATATCGCCGAGCAACTGGTCACGGTTTCGTGCTCCGGCCCGCAGGGTCGCAGTTCGGGCAGCGGCTTTGTGGCCACCCTCGATGGAAAAACCTACCTTTTCACCAATCAGCACGTCATTCTCGGAGCCGAAACGATTTCCTTTAAAACCGCAACGGGTCGGCTGCTGCGCCCCCGTAGCGTTGAGCTCGCGGCACGGCGCGACATTGCCCGCCTGCTGTTGCAGGACACCGAAGGACTGCGCGTTTCCGAATCCATGCAGAAGGAGGATCCGGTCGGCGTCTTCGGCAACAGCGAAGGCGGCGGCGTGGCGACCGAACTCTACGGAAAAGTTACCGGCATCACCCCCGACAAAGTGGAGGTCAGTGCCGACTTTGTCTCGGGAAACAGCGGCAGCCCGGTGCTCAATCTCGATCAGGAGGTCATCGGTATCGCCAGCTATGTCAGCTGGAAAACCGATAAAGATGATGAAACGGTGACCCGCCGCTTCTGCTACCGTCTGACGGATGAACAATGGGGCGCGGTGAACTGGAAAAAGTATAACGAAAAATACGGAAAACTCTACATCCGGAACGAGCGGCTCATCGACTCGATTTTCGACGCCGCCACCATCTGGTACGGGAATCCCTTCAGCCGCATGTCCTTCGAAGACCACCGCGATGCCGGACTGCGCAAGTGGGCCGATGAACACAACCGCATGATTAACCGAATTGAACGTACCATGGACAAGCGCCTCACCCAGCGCGAACTCAACAACGTCAATAAATCAATCCGGCGCGATATGTTTGACAGTGCGGAAGATCTTTCCGAGGCCTGCCGGAACCGGGCGCACCAGATGCAGTTTCTTGCTGAACAGAAGGAGCTGACCGGTTTCCTGCGCAACGCCTTCGAACGGCTCGCCGCCCGAATGAACTATGCCGCCGGTGAAATTGAAGAATATGGATCTAAACTGGCGGAACACAACTATTTCTATTTCGAATCAGAGCCGACAAGCTCGTACTGACGATCCCGAGAAAGATAACCGTTACGACCGATGCGCCGTGGCCCGGCGATACATAACCACCAGCCCTGCCGACAACCCCATCAAAGCAAGTGTGGACGGTTCCGGTATAACCTGCAGCGTTCCGGTGGTGTAGAGCTCCGACGTGTCCCATTCCAGTCCGTCCACCGCGAGCGGAGTCACCGAATCGAATGCCCCGGAAACACTGCCCTGAATTTCGAACAGCTGGACAAAATCCCCATATTCCGGAATTTCAAACTCTTCAAATATAACATTCAGCTGGCCATCCAGCGTCATATCTCCGGTAACGGTCAGTGTGCTTGCGGCACGAATATCAAGCGTTCCTTCATCGGTGAGCATCAGATCACCATCCACAACACCATCCTCCGAACCCATTGAAAAATATCCATTAACGAGAAGATTTCCTATGACATGACCCGCCTCAACCATGCAGCCATCCCCCACCACATCAAGCCCGCTCAGGGTCCCCCCGACAGTCAGCGAGCTGCCGGAATGCAGATAAAGATTATCTTCGGAGGCATTGAGGTCGGATTCAACCGTCAGCGTTCCGCCCGATTCAACGGATACCCAGCTGCCGTTGGTCACCGAAAGAGATCCGGCGCGGACTTCACCGCCGGACGATACACGCAGATAGGCCGGAATTTCGCGGGGCTCCTCAAACTGCCCCGGCTCACCCGGGGCATCCGGCGACCACACCGTGAGCTGGTCCGTAATATTCAGCAGCGACCCGGCACCGGTAACCGTTACCGAATTGCGCAACGTGGGGTATGCAACCCCCTGCGTCGCATCACCGTACAGACTGAAGGCGGACGCTGTCAGCACGCCGCCATTATGTACCAGCAATTCACAGCCGCGCGAGGAACTCCCGACGTATACTTTGTTCACAGAAACAGCACCGCCGGCGACGATGGCCACGGAGTCGTAACAGTTGTCCCCGACGACCAGCCCCGTTGCCTCCAGAGTACCCTGCACCAACAACTGATTATCGTTGGAATACGGCGAAATGACCAGATACCCCTCGGAATGATTGGTGGTACCAACCGGAACTTCCAGGGCCTGAACCGAACACGCGGCAAAAGCCGCTGAAATAATAAGTAAACAACTCCGCACCATCTCTCTCCAATTTGAGTAAGGTTACCACCTTTTACGGATTTGGCCACAATAATTCTTAACCGGATTCTGCAAGTAATGAATCAGCGGCTCAACAGCTTGCGGAAACGATTCATGCCTTCCAGATCCTGCGCATCCAGCTTGTAGTGGATGGAGTTATCCAGATAATCGAGCCAGAATTCCAGTGCACCGCCCAGTTTTCCGGCATACCGTTCCGCAATGGCCTCCATATCGCGGAATCCGGCGGCATAGGATTTATGGGCAATTTCCGATACGTCGTCATAATACTCAAAATCCTTGCGCACGGCCCACACCGCAAACACAAAGGGCAGTTTCGTCCATTTCTGCCAGGCTTCAGCCAGATCAATATCCCCGGCCGGTGCCGGATCCGCACAAAGGGCGCGGTCGCCGATCACCACCGCCGCATCCGGCTTTTCCAGCGTCTGGAAATCATGCATCTCGATGTTCTGCTTGAAGTATTTGGTCATCAGCAGTTCGGCCAGCGCATTTGAGGTCGCCGACGCGGGATCCCGTGCAATCGTTTTGATCTGCCCCATCTTCTTATTGCATTTCAGCAGCACACTCTGCACCGGACCATCCGCCGCAACGCCCAGCCCTTCAATCATCTTCAGCTCGGGATGTGCAAAATAGTGCGCTACCGGAATCAATGCCACATCGCATTTTCCGGATTTCAAATCTCGAACCAGACATGCCGGATGATCATTGATCACCTTCACTCGCTCATCCACATCCGTCAATTTATCCACCAGCGGTGCGGAATTGCTGTACGGTGCACCTGCAAAAACAAATTTATCTTTATCGTTCATACTTCTTACTGACAACGAAGGATCGAAAAGCAACGATTAATCCGGCAGCACTGGATTCGTTACATTCCCTCGGCTCGTTGCTCTCATTTCTTCCCGGAGAATATACACACGGTGCCCATCGTCATGGGGCTGCACTGCACCTTCGAATAACCGGCCGCGCTGAACATGTCCGTCACGGTATCCGGCTTCGGAAAATCTTCAATTGAATCCATCAGATATTTGTATGCCGAACCGCCCCCAAGGATTTTTCCAATCATGGGAACCAGCGGCGTATACAATTTATAGCCGAGACGCACCCACGCTTTATCGGGATAAGTCGCCTCCAGAATCACCAGTATACCGCCGGGCTTCAACACGCGCCGCATTTCCTCCAGCGCCTTTTGGCGCCGCTCTATATTACGGAAACAGAACCCCGAAACAATCCCGTCATAAGTCTCGCCTTCCATCGGCAGCTCCAGCGCATCGGCCGCAAAAAAAGAGACCGAATCGCCCACCTTCTTTTTTTGCGCCTTGTCCTTTGCAATCGCCAGCATCTGCTCCGACGGATCAATCCCGTCAATCAGCACATTGGCTGACTGGTCGAGAATCTCAAACACCAGATCCCCGGTTCCGGTGCCGATATCGAGATAACGCCCGCCGCGAAACGGCTTGAGCAGCTGTACCGTCTTTTTCCGCCAGCCCTTATCCATCCCCATGGAAATCGCCCGGTTGGCCACATCATAATTTTTCGCAATGCGGTCAAACATCTCGCGATTTTCCTCTGCGGAAATCAGGGTGTCCCGTTCTGTAGAATGCTTAGTCATTTAAAAATGTTAACAACGAATGAAGGGAAAGCAACGAATAGTTAGGTCGTATTGGATTCGCAGCTTTCCATTCATTCGTTGTCCATCCCTATCGAATGTCTTCCCAGGTTTTCGGCGCGGCCTGCCCGAACAGAGACAGCACGTGATCGCAGTAGCAGCCCAGCATATCAACCATTGACACGGTGTTCGGGTCGCGATCTTTCGCCATATAATACGGCGGCGACATCGGCATAATCGTTCCCCCGGCCTCGGCCACCCGCACCGCATTCTGCGTATTAATCAGCGTCCACGGCGCTTCACGGATACAGAGCACCACCTTGCGCCCCTCTTTCAGCTGACAATGCGCCGCACGGGTCACCAGCGAATCGGCAATCCCGGACGCCACCTTGCCCAGCGTATTCGCCGAGCACGGCATAATCACCATTCCGATGGTTGGAACCGATCCGGAAGCAATCGTGGCACTCAGATCGCCGTCTTTCCAGACCTCGGAAGCCAGCGCTTCAAGCGCCTCAAACGGTCCGGCCTCCTGCTCATACACATAGCGGCCCATACGGCTCGCGACGAGCGTTACCGGCCACTGCGATTTTTCAATCAGCAGTTTCGTAGCCAGCGCCCCCGACGCCCCTGTCATGGCAACAACCAGTTTCATGTCAATTCAACTCCAATGAAAGACCAACGGATTTATGTAAACCGGATTAAAAGCTCCTATAACTCATCCCATTTACATTAATCCGTTGGCAACCTATACACCCAGCAAAACAACCAGTGCACCGGAAATTCCGGCAATGGCTGAGATCGGGAAAAATCTAACGGGAATCGGAATGCATGGCAAGTAGGCCGCGCCGAATGCAACGAATGCAACCAATAGCGCCACGAACGACGCAACGCCGCCGACACTCATCCAGAGCAGCACCAGCAGCGCAAACGAAATCATATGCGTCACCGCCGCCACCAGCAGGGCCCCGCGTTCCCCCAGCGCCGCCGGTACCGAACGCACCCCGTGCGCACGGTCGAATTCGATATCCATCAACGCATAGATAATATCGAACCCGCTGATCCAGAAAAAGGCAAACAGCGCCAGCAGAATAAGCGGAGAAGGAAAATCAACCGAATTAGTGACCGCAATATATGCCGCCAGCGGCGCCACCGCCAGGCAGACCCCGATCCCGTAATGGCACAGCGGCGTAAACCGTTTCAGCAGCGAATAGAGCGCCAACGGAATCAAGGGAAACAACGACAGCTTCAGTACGGTCGATCCCAGCAGAAAGCAGGCAAGAAAATAGAGCACCAGCCCCGTAATCGCCACGCCCCACCCCTGCGCCATCGAAAGCGCACCGCTGGCCAGCTCGCGGTTTTTGGTCCGCGGATTTTCGGCATCAATGTTTCGGTCGAAGATGCGGTTCACCGCCATACCGAACGTCCGCGCCCCCACACCGGCCAGAGCAATCAGCAATAATGCTTTGATCGACGGCATGCCCGCCGCCCCGATCCACGCACCGGCAAACAGCAGCGGCAGACTGAACACCGTGTGTTCGACTTTGGTGAAGGAATGAATTTTCTGCCAGAACGTAGACGGAGCATCCTGCTCCGTTTCCCCCTCTTCGCGCTGAAGCCCTTCCAGACATTGGAAAACCGCATCCGCCACCGTTTCCGAAACCGGCGCGATGTGCTTCTGAATATCTTCCTTCCCGTTTCCATCGCCGAAATCCGTCACACCCTTCAGCAGAATACAGGGAATATCATGGGCCTCGCAGACGCGGGCGACCGCATAGCCTTCCATATCGACCAGCTCGCCGTATTTTGAAAGTTCCTTTTTCCGCTCCGGCTGAAAGACCGGTTCCTGAACACTCACCAGCCGTTTCAGGCCGATGCCTACGCCGACATTTACCGCCGCTTTAAGCTCTTCCATACTGACCATGGAAACCCGATAAACGCCGCCGCGTTCCAGCCGGTTGTTCAACGCACCGCAGACCCCGGCATTGATGATCGTCGTGCAACCCTGTTCCACCAGCTTTTCCGTGGAAATCCGGGCCGCCTCAAGCCCCATCTCCTCAGAAATCTCCACCGTACATCCGTCCGGCACACCCCGATCCAAAAAAGGCTGCGCCTCCATCGGCGTCGCAAAATGAATTCCAATCATTGGAACCACCTCCGGCTGGAGGGACGACCTCTGTGTCGTCCTGTCGGTGAATCGGTCGGGACCGAACATGCATTCACCCGGAAAAGCAATCTTCCGCCTCTCCATTTATTCATGCCATTGCAATCCACAAATCTCTCCTTGATATGGCCAAAAGTCAGCCTCAGTTACCAAACCTGCACGAACAGGATTATTTTCAACATAGTTCCACTTTTCAGTATAGCTGTCACCTTTTCGCAACCGGGTATCCCAAAAATCCCTCTGCCACACTTTCCCGACATGTTTCTCCGGCCAGGTTCGTGCTGAAAGCGATTTCCAGTAGTTCACCCAGGTTTTTAACGAAGGGTATTCCATCCCCACGGGCGAACAGAACAAATGAATATGATCGGGCATGATCATGTATCGACCGACAACCCAGGCATCAGCTTTTATCCATGATGCCAATATATGTCTATGCGCCTGTTCACCGGCGAAAATCGGCTTACGTTTTTCAGCACACACCGTTAGAAAAATGATCCGCGACGAATTAAATCTATCGACGGTCGATTGATGAGCCGGACGTCTTCGATCATAAAATTTATTTCGCTGTTCCATAAAATCCGGAGAGATGCCCCTGCAGCCCTGTCCTTACGGTGCTTAGGACGGGACAGAGCCCGTCCCTCCACTAAATAATACCGGCTTCCTTCGCCATCTTCTGCAAGGCCTCAATCGCCGCCCGGCCCTCGTCGCCGAGATCGAGCGTAAAATCATTTACATAGGTTTTAATGTGCTCCGTCGTCACCTCATCGGCAAGCTCCTGCGCGTGCTCTTTGACATAGTCTTTCGTCGATTCCGGATCATCAAACGCGTGCTGTATGGATGCTTTGAGCCGCTGTTCGATCTCCGCAATTTTTGCCGGTCCCAGCCGTTTGTGCGCCGCGATGCAGCCCAGCGGAATCGGCTGTCCGGTTGTACTTTCCCACCAGTCGCCCAGATCTTCCAGACATTGGAACCCCTGCTCCTCATAAACAAAGCGCCCCTCGTGGATAATGACGCCGGCGTCGGCCTTCCCCGATTCCACCGCATCCATAATCTGATCAAAGGGCATGAAGTTCCGGTTTTTCAGCTTCGGATTCCACAGCCGCAGCAGCAGGTGCGCCGTGGTGTATTTTCCGGGCACCGCAATGACCGATTCCTCCGTCAGAGGTTTACCGTTTTTTGAAATCACCAGCGGCCCGCAACCGCGCCCCAGCGCCGAACCGCACTGCAGCAGTTCATACTGTTCCTGCACCAGCAGCCAGGCGTGATACGACAGCTTCGTTACATCGAGCTTTTCTTCGAAAGCCCACTCATTCAGCGTTTCGACATCGTGCAAATGCGTACAAATATCCGCCTGTTTCGCCAGCTTGAAAAAGATGAATGTGTCGTTCGGACACGTGGAATAGCCAATATTTACAAGGTTCTTTTGCATATACTTACAAATTTATAGGTGTATAAATCGCTTAATTTACGTACATTAATTTAAATTTATGATTGATCCGATCACCTTTCCGGTTATTATCCGCGCCATCAATTTCAAAAACCGAAGGGCAGAACAAACGGGAAATGGTTCCGTTCAGAAGGTATAGAAACAAGGATTTAAGAAAAAATGTCAACACAACCTACACCAAACACGGGGCTTGATGCCCAACTCGTCGGCCAGCTGAATGCACTGGCTGCTTCGCTCACCCCGGCCCAGCTCGCCTGGGTTGGTGGATACTTCACCGGACTCAGCGCCCAGAACGCCGGCTCCGCCCTTCCGGCTGTTGCCGCCGCAGGCGGCGGCGATCCGGAAGCCGTACTGACCGTTCTTTACGGTTCGCAGACCGGGCACGCCCGGTCCGTGGCGGAAGAACTGCGCGATGCCGCACAGGAAGCCGGTCTCGCTGTGGAGCTGGTTTCCATGGGTAAATTTAAAGAGAAAAACCTCAAAAAGCTTAAATACGTCGCCGTCGTGACGTCCACCCAGGGCGAAGGCGATCCGCCGGATGATGCGCTCAATCTGGTGGAATACATGAATTCCAACAAGGCCCCGAAACTCGAAGACTTCCAATTCGCGGTGCTCGGCCTCGGCGACAGCTCCTATGAATTCTACTGCAAAACCGGTAAGGATTTCGATGCCCGTCTTGAAGAGCTCGGCGGAAAACGAATTCTCGATCGCGTCGATCTGGATGTGGATTTTGACGACGGTGCCGAAGCGTGGATCCCGCAAGCGGTTGAAGCATTCAAGGACATCATTCCCGCCGGCGGCGCATCAGCGGCGGCTCCGGCCACAGGCAGTTTCGGAGCGACCGCACCGGCTGTTCATTACAGCCGTAAAAAACCGCTGCAGACCCGCCTGCTCACCTGCCAGAAAATCACCGGACGCCATTCCGAAAAAGATATCCGCCACATTGAAATCGATCTGGAAGATTCGGGGCTCACCTATCAGCCGGGCGATGCACTGGGCATCTACTTCAAAAATGATGAAGAGCTGGTAAATGATCTGCTCAGACTGCTGGAGATCGATCCGGCCGAAACCGTGCATGTAAACGACGAACCCAAACCGGTGAAAAACGCATTGCTCGAAAATTATGAGCTCACCCTGCTGCACCCGGGATTTGTTACGGAATATACCGAGCTCACCGAAGCGCCCGAACTGATGAAAATCGTCGCAGAAACTGAATCGCTGCGCGACTATGTGGAAACCCGCCAGATTATTGATGTGGTGCGTGAATATCCCGATGCCCTGGCCCCGGAAATCTTTATCGGTCTGCTGCGCAAACTGACGCCGCGCCTTTACTCCATTGCCTCCAGCCAGAGCGAAGTGGAAGAGGAAGTGCATCTGACCGTCGGCGTGGTGGAATATGAAGCGCACGGCTATCCCCACCTCGGCGGCGCGTCGGGCTATCTCGGCCACCGTCTGAACGAAGGCGAAGATGTGCTGATTTATGTGGAATCCAACGATAATTTCCGCCTGCCGGAAGATGACAACACGCCGATCATCATGATTGGCCCGGGAACCGGTGTTGCTCCGTTCCGCGCCTTTATGCAGGAGCGCGCCGCAAAGGATGCGCCCGGCGACAGCTGGCTCTTTTTCGGCAATCCGCACTTTACCGAGGATTTCCTCTACCAGACCGAATGGCAGGAGTTTCTTGAAGACGGCGCACTGACTAAAATCGATCTCGCCTTCTCGCGCGACCAGGAACACAAAGTGTATGTCCAGCACCGTATCACCGAGCAGGCCCGGGAACTCTGGAACTGGATCCAGCGCGGTGCTCATATTTATGTCTGCGGCGATGAATCCCGTATGGCGCACGATGTCCACCAGGCCCTGCTCGATGTCGTGGCCGAAAAAGGCGGATACAGCACCGAGGAAGCCGAAGATTATCTCGTACAGCTCCGCAAGGACGGACGCTACCAGAAGGATGTGTATTAAGGAGATTTCCAATGTCTGAAGAAAAAAAACTGAGTGAAAACGAACACATTAAAGCCCGCAGCCGCCATCTGCGCGGAACCATTGAAGAAGGTTTGCAGAATCTCGTCACAGGTGCCCTGTCGCCGGATGATACACAGCTCACTAAATTCCATGGTTTTTATCAGCAGGACGACCGCGACATCCGCGATGAACGCCGGCACCAGAAACTCGAACCGCTGCACAGCTTCATGCTTCGCGCCCGGCTGCCCGGCGGTGTAATTACGGCCGAACAATGGAAAGCCATCGATGAGATTTCACGCAATCTCACCAGCGGCGGCATCCGCCTGACGACCCGTCAGACCTTTCAGTATCACGGCATTCTCAAGCGCAATGTAAAACCGCTGATTCAGGGCATCAATAAAGTCATGATCGATTCCGTTGCGGCCTGTGGCGATGTCAACCGAAACGTACTCTGCAACACCAATCCGGTGGAATCGGAGCTCCACGAAACCATCTATAACGATGCGGTTGCCGTCAGCAAACACCTGCTGCCGAAAACCGGGGCCTATCATGAAATCTGGCTCGATAAGGAAAAGGTCGCCAATTTTGAAGAAGAAGTGGAACCGATTCTCGGCGACACCTATCTGCCGCGCAAATTCAAGATCGCCATTGCCGTCCCTCCCCACAACGATGTGGATGTCAACGGCAACGATCTCAGTTTTGTGGCAATCGTCAAAGACGGCAACCTGCTGGGCTACGACGTCCTCGCCGGCGGCGGTATGGGCGCCTCCCACGGCGAACCCGACACCTATCCGCAGATTGCGAAAAACTTCGGGTTTATTGAACCCCGGGATCTCTGCACCTTTGCAGAAGCCTTTGTCACCACCCAGCGCGATTTCGGCGACCGCGAAAATCGCAAACATGCCCGTCTGAAATACACCATCGACGACATGGGCGTGGATACTTTCAAAAGCCACGTGGAAGAGCGTACCGGCAAAAAATTCAAAAAGGCCAAGCCCTATGAATTCACGATGCACTCCGACCGCTTCGGCTGGGTGGAAAATGCGGACGGCACATGGAATCTTACGATGTTCATCGAGCACGGCCGCATCAAAGATTACGAAGACGGCCCGCAAATGATGACCGGACTGTTGAAAATCGCCGATCTGCACCAGGGAAATTTCCGCATTACCGCCACCCAGAACCTGATCGTGGCGCAGGTGGCCAAAAGTAAAAAAGCCAAAATCGAGAAACTGGCCAAAGAACACGGGCTTTTCCGCCCGGAAGCCAGCCTGCTGCGTCTGAACAGCATGGCCTGTGTCGCCCTGCCGACCTGCGGACTGGCCATGGCCGAAGCCGAACGTTATCTGCCGGATCTCATCACGAAACTTGAGGCGATGGTCGACAAATACGGCCTGTCCGATCAGCCGATTGTGATTCGTATGACCGGCTGCCCGAACGGCTGCGCCCGGCCCTATCTGGCGGAAATCGCTTTTATCGGTAAAGCGCCCGGGAAATACAACCTCTATCTCGGCGGCGACGGCAAAGGCACCCGGCTGGTTAAACTCTACAAGGAAAACATCGGTGAAGAGGAAATTCTCCAGACTCTGGAACCGCTGATTGAAAGCTATTCCAAAGAACGGAAAAAAGGCGAAGGCTTCGGCGATTTCTGCGTCCGGACCGAAGTCGTTCCCCCGATCTACGACGGCCGCGATTTCCACAAAAATCCGGAAGGCTTCCTCTCCAGCGGAATTTAAGGCACACCCGGTCAAACGTCCGAAGGTCGAATATCCAAGGTTCCCGCCCCGATATTCCGACCTTCGACCTGAAGACCTGAGACCAAATAAAATGAATAATCTAAGTACATTATTTAAAGGCGTAGAACCGAAGGACTCCCTCGAAGTCCTCTCCCGGGCCATTGATCATTTCGGCGACGAAATCTGCATGGCGACCAGCTTTCAGGTCGGCGGTCTGGTGCTGCTGGACATGCTGCACCAGGTCGGCAAACCGGTGCGCGTTTTTTCCATTGATACGGGACGCCTGCCGGAAGAGACCTACGAATGCGCCGACGCCATCCGTCATAAATACGGTATTCATGTGGAATGGGTATTCCCCCGCCACGAAGCCGTTGAAAAACTGGAAACAGACAAAGGACTTTTTTCATTTAAGGAAAGTACCGAGAACCGGCAGGAGTGCTGCGGCATCCGCAAAGTTGAACCGCTCGGCCGCGCCCTGGAAGGCTATAGCGCATGGATTACCGGGCGCCGCAAAGAACAAAGCAAAACCCGCGGCGGCCTTGAATTTATCGAATCCGACCCGGTGCACGAAGGATTGGTTAAAATCAATCCGCTGATCCATTGGTCGAAGGGCGATCTCTGGTATTATGCCGAAGAGCACAAAGTTCCCCACAACCGCCTCTACGACGAAGGCTATCTCTCCATCGGCTGTGCTCCCTGCACCCGCCCCTGCCGCGAAGGCGAGGACGAACGCGCCGGCCGCTGGTGGTGGGAAAGTCCGGAGCACAAAGAGTGCGGCCTGCACCTCAACTTTAAAAACGGCGGCGGCATTTAGCGCAGAAACGATGAAAAACGGGGCGTGAGCAACCCGGTCACGCCCTCGCCGTCACGATGCACTCACCTTGCATCCCGCGGCCTGCATCCTGTATCGTGGAATCCATGAAACATCTCGCGCTATTCTGGATTCCCCTGCTTCTTGCACTCAGCAGCTTTGCCGGCAGCACTGCAGACTTGATCACCAATCCTCAGGCTCGCGAGATCCTGAGCCGGAATTGTATCCGGCTCGGCACCTCCGAAATCTTACCGGTAAAATTTCAAACCGCCGTGGCCGTGCTGAATAATCCGGAACTGGTGACTGCCGTACAGGAGGAATTCGCCCGTTCAATTTCCAGCAACGGAACCGTGGATTTTCCAATCATTGGAAACGGCGAACACCGCTATTACTACATCAATGAATACGACCAGCGCACCGACCTTACCGAACTCTACAAAAAGCAGACCGACCGCACATCCTACGACTATATCGTTTGGGCCGGCGGAAAACGCCGGTTCGGCTACTACGACGTCATCATACACCTGCAGGTCACCGATCTCGGAGATCTCGGCATTCTGTATTCCGTCCACGTGCATGCCTGGCCGCACAGCTGGTTCACCCGCACCTCGCACCGGCTCGGCTTCACCCGCAGCTATTTTCGGGACAATATGAAATTCATCTCCCGGATCGCCCGGGAAATCGCCCTCGGCCTCTGTGAGCAGGAAGAGATAAACGCACAGCTGGAGCACGTGACAAAGTAGCCGAAGTCCGCCGCGCTTCGTTGCCGCCGACACGGGACGGCGATCTTATTTCAAAATCTGCTCCGCCGCTTCGTTGCCGAGTTCGAGCGCATAATCCAGAGCGGTCATGCCATTGGTTGCCGCAATAGACTGATCCGCTCCGAAGTCGAGCAGCAGGTGAACCATTTCGGGACTGGCGGAAGCCGAAGCCTCGATCAGCGGAGTGCCGCCCCGTTGGCTGATTGCATTCACTTCGGCACCCTGTTCAACCAGATACGCCGCAACGTCAACGCGATCTTTTTCGGCGGCATAGTGCAGCGGCGTCCAGCCCTCATCATCGCGGGCATTGAGGTCCGCCCCGCTGTCCACCAGCAGGCGAACGATTTCAAGGTATCCGCGGTCGGCCGCCAGATGCAGCGGCGTTTTCAGCGTTCCGGTGCGTTCATCCAGCGCTGCCCCTTTGGCCACCAGCACCTCGGCACATGCCGTTTTACCGCGTACCGTTGCAAAATGAAGCGGAGTCCAGCCCTGATTATTTTTCTGATTCACATCAGCACCGAGCAGAACGTGGTTTCTCACATCCACGGGATCACCTTTGGCAATGGCGTGGAGAATCGTTTTGTTTTTTACAAGAATAGGATCAACCGATTCCACCCCGGCATCGGGAACCGTCAGCCCGGCCGACCAGACAATGGCATTGAGTACCATTTTCCGGAAATTCGGTTCGCCCCAGCTGCTGTGAAAATGCCCGCCTGTAAACCCGAACGCATTATCACCAAACGTCCAGGCCAGCGTATGCACCTTCTCCTCCATCGGCGGCTTGGCCATCATCACGGGAAACACATCGCCGAAACGCAGATTGAAATACCACTCGTCCTTCAGTTCATACGGTTTCAGCCCCCGGGTAATCGGATGCCCGGCCGCAAAAAAGGGATCTTTCACCGTCCAGAGGGGATTGGCCGACTCCGTATCATGATAACAGCCGCCGACCACCTTCATCAGCGTTTCATCCAACAGCCCCTCGGTGCCGTCCAGGGCATAATGCAGCACCACCAACCCCGTACCGGCGTTTGAAACCTTCAGCAGATCGCCCTCATGGCCGATCGCCAGATGATCGTCATTGCCGTCGCAGTAAAGCACCAGCGAATCGGCGGCATCCAGCTGCCCAGCAGCCGGCCATTTTTCCGCACAGACTGACGCCCGGATCGGCAGCCCCGAATCGTTCAAAGCCTTGGCCAGCAGATCCGCACCGGCGGGATATTCATGTTCCCCCTGCCCGTGGCTCGATTTTCCCGCCACCAGCAGCACCTGTTTCTGACTGCCCGCCACGACCGCGCCGGCCAATACCATTCCCGCCATCAAAATATATAATTTCATCCCTTTTTCCCTTTTCCTTCCAAGGCATAGTGCAGCATCACCTCTTCTGTCCGATTCAGGCGACGGCACGCTTCTCGCGCAATATTCATCATCAGCATACCGAACAGCCCGGGGTCCGTATGATACAAACCGAACAGTTTATCGCGCGGAATCACCAGCAGATCGGCCTCTTCCACCACCAGCGCATCCGCCGTATGCGGATGAATCGCCAGCACCGATGTCTCGCCGAAACAGTCACCCGGCCCGAACTCCACCAACTCCATCGGCGTGTCCCCTACCTTTTCCACCAGACGTATCCGGCCCGAACGCACAATCCGGATATGGTCCGGCGCATCCCCCTGACGAAATACAAAATCGCCCTTTTCATGATGCTCGGTTTCCAGCATCCGGAAAACCGTATAAAGCTGGGTATCGTCCAGCGCCCCGAACAGTGAAATATGGTTCAGAATCGGAAGCACCGTCTCCACATCCAGCAGCGGCAGCCTGTATTTCTCAATCGCCATGCCCCATGTATACTAAATCAATGACGGAAAACGGAATCGGAAAACACGGCATATCACTGTTGCGGCGCGGTTCCGTCGCGGCATCTTCCGCCGCTGATCAACCGGCTGGAACAGGAACATTTCCGCACAGTCATTGAGGCTGTGCCCTATGAATTCCAGAAAAACGGAAACCGGATGCTGACGATTCGTAACGGAGATAAATAAGCACCTGTTCAACCGGTTTAACGCAGTACCATTCAGGATCAAATAAACGTGCGTACATTTTCCGTGACACGGGCCTCATGCAAAAGATATACGAAGACCCGTTATGGGAAATGAAAACGCAATCTACCGTGTACCAACCAACATCATCACCGGTTTTCTCGGCACCGGAAAAACCTCGGCGATTCTGCATCTGCTGAAAAACAAACCGTCCTCCGAAAAATGGGCGGTTCTGGTGAATGAATTCGGCGAAATCGGAGTCGATGGAAGTCTTTTCGAAGGACAGCACAGCCAGGAACAGGGTGTCTTTATCCGCGAAGTTCCCGGGGGCTGCATGTGCTGTACCGCCGGCCTGCCCATGCAGGTTGCCCTGAATGTGCTGCTCACTAAAGCACGCCCCGACCGGCTGCTGATTGAACCGACCGGGCTCGGCCACCCCGTGGAGGTGCTCGGCGTACTCTCCGGCGAACATTATCAGGAAAGCCTCTCCATCCATAAAATTATAACCCTCGTGGATGCCCGGAACCTTTCCGATCCGCGCTATACGGACCACCAGACCTTTAACCAGCAGATTGCCATTGCCGACCTCATTGTCGGCAACAAAGCAGATCTCTATCAGGATGAAGACCACAGCAAATTGGAGCACTATGCCGAACAGCATGGCGCGTCCCACGCGGAACTTCTGATTACTGAACAGGGCGTTCTGGAACCCGCATGGCTTGAAGGACAGACCCAGGCAGCCGAAGCCGCGCATCATCACCATCATCATCACACCGACCGGCAGCCATCCATTAGCGACCTGCCGATTCCGGAATCGGGATATCTTAAAGCGGAAAATCAAGGCGAAGGTTTCTGCAGCGTCGGCTGGCGCTTTACACCGTACCGGGTGTTTGACCGCAGCAAGCTGTTTTCTTTTTTCAGCGGACTGGATGCCGAACGCATGAAGGGGGTTTTTATTACTTCAAAAGGCATTTTCGGCTATAACCTGACGGCAGACGGCCTGACCGAAATACCCATGGATGAATGTGCGGAAAGCCGGATTGAAATCATTGCCCCCGAAATTGAATCCGGATGGGAAAAGCAACTGATGGAATGCATCACACCGGATTAATCCGTGCGGGACCGCCCATGGACGGGCGGGCGCGGACTCTTTCTGCTTTCCAAGGGCGGGAAAATCTGGAGAATGCGCGACTTTCTGCACCGCAGGATAAGGACCGCGACGGGACATTCCCCGGCCCCGTAACGGATAACCCATAACGAAAACGAAAAAAACATGGCCCTGCTCAGTTTACAAAATATCCGGAAAGCCTTCGGCGGTCCCCAGTTGCTCAACGATGCCACCCTGCAGATCGAACGCGGCGAACGTATCTGTGTGGTCGGGCGCAACGGCGAGGGCAAATCCACCCTCCTCAAAATTATCGATCAGACGCTCGAACCCGATGCCGGCGAAATGATTCGGCAACCCGGACTTAAAGTGCGGCGCCTGCGACAGAATGTGCCGAATGATATTTCCCAAACCATCGAAGAACTGGTGTTCCAGGGGCTGGAAAACGGGCACGACGACTATGAATCGCATCAGGCGGTCGACAAAGCCATCTCGCTGGTAAATCTGGAAAACGACCTGAAGTTCAACGCCCTGTCCGGCGGACAGAAACGCCGCGCCCTGCTGGCTCAGGCGCTGGTCTGCGAACCGGATATTCTGGTGCTCGACGAGCCGACCAACCATCTCGATATCGAATCGATCCAATGGTTGGAAAATTTCCTGCTGCGTTATAAAGGCACCCTGATTTTCGTGACGCACGACCGCTCGTTCCTGCGCAAACTGGCGACACGCATTGTCGAGCTGGACCGCGGCAACCTGCACTCGTGGGCCTGCGATTATGACACCTACCTGAAACGCAAACAGCAGCTGCTCGACGGCGAACAGGAGCAGTGGGCGCAGTTTGATAAAAAGCTGCAGCAGGAGGAAATCTGGATCCGTAAAGGCATCAAAGCACGGCGCACCCGCAACGAAGGTCGCGTCCGGGCGCTGGAAAAAATGCGCGAGGAACGCCGTGCCCGCCGCGTGCAGTCGGGTACGGTAAACCTGAAAACGGTCGAAGCCGGGATCTCGGGCCGGAAAGTGATTACGGGAAAAAATATCTCCTACGATTACGACGGAGCGCCCGTTATTTCCAATCTGGATGTGGAAATCATGCGCGGTGACAAAATCGGCATCATCGGTCCGAACGGCTGCGGAAAATCGACGCTGATCAAACTGCTGCTGAAACAGCTCGAGCCGAAAACCGGAACACTTGAACACGGCACCAAACTCGAAGTGGCCTATTTCGACCAGCACCGCGCAACCCTCGATGAAGATAAAACCGTAGCCGAAAATATTGCCGTCGATGAAACCATTACCATCGGGAACGTTAAAAAACATGTACTCGGCTATCTGCAGGATTTTCTGTTTTCACCCGATCGCGCGCGCTCGCCGGTATCGGTGCTTTCCGGCGGCGAACGCAACCGGCTGCTGCTGGCGAAACTGTTCACAAAACCCTGCAACGTACTCGTGCTTGACGAACCGACCAACGATCTCGATGTGGAGACGCTGGAACTGCTCGAAGAACTGCTGGCGGCCTATGAGGGCACCCTGCTGCTGGTCAGCCATGACCGCGCGTTTCTGAACAATGTGGTCACCGGCACGATGGTGTTCGAAGGCAGCGGAACGATCGGCGAATATGCCGGGGGCTATGATGACTGGCTCAGCCAGCGGGCTGAGGTTGAAAACCGCAAAACCGGAAATTCAAAGCCGGCCGAAAAAAAGGTCAGTACCCGCAAGCTGACCAATAAAGAGCGGGAGGAACTCAAGAACCTGCCGAAACGGATCGAAGCGCTGGAAGCCGAACTCGAGAAGCTGCAGACCGCGATGACCGATCCGGCGTTCTACCAGAAACCGGCAGAGGACATTCAGGCGGCCACCGCCCGCGCCGAAGCCATTCCTCAGGAACTCGAAAAAAGTTTTGAACGCTGGGAAGAGCTGGAGCGTCTATGAAAGCAAACCACGGAATCACAGGATACTGCCACCCCCCTTTGGCACCTCCTGTGAGGAAGTGTGACACTTGGGGCCACGAGGTCAGGTCACACTTCACCATCCGTGGTTTAATTTTTTATACCGGTTTTCCGGCGGGGATACATTTCGGGGCTATTGGGCTTTCCGGACAGCCTGATTAACGGTTAACTGATCTCCATTAACTGTTGAACCGAAGGTTCAAACTATGAAACGGCTCATCTGGAACAGGCACACCAAACTCATCGCGAAACACGTGGCAGGCTGGTTCTGCATCATCGTCGGCCTCATCATGTGCATCACCCCGGGTCAGGGACTGCTGACCATTCTGCTGGGCGTCTACCTGCTGGCCGATGAAATTCCACTGTTTGGAAAAATCCGCGACTATCTCGAACGCCGGTTCCCCAAAGCCGCCGCCTTTGTTCATCGCCAGCGCCGGAAACTCACTGAAAAATTCGGCCGGAAAACGACGCCCGATGATCCGGCTAATGACGGATGAATTCCTTTTCCAGCTCTTCTATGGTCCGCCCTTTGGTTTCGGGCAGGAAGAAAAAATAAAACGGCAGCGAAACCACCACGATGGCTGCAAAAATGAAGAAGATGAAATGCGTAGGCATCGCCGCCTGCATCATCGGGAACAGTTGCGTGACCAGGGCACTGGTGAGCCAGATGGCGATACTCGCCACCGAAATCGCCATTCCCCGAATCCGGTTCGGAAATACCTCTGAAATAAAAACAAACTTCACCGGCCCGACGGCACAGGCAAATGAGGCAATGAACCCGTTGACCGCAATCACCACCGGTATCCCCATGCTGTCTCTGTAAAACAGTACACCGAGCAGCAGATGCGAAATCAGCATACCGACGGAGCCGATAATCAGCAGCTTTCTGCGGCCCAGCAGATCCATAAAAAACAGGGCAAAAACAGTGGCGCCCATATTGGCGAGACCGATCGTCAGCGAACTGCCCAGCGCTGCACCGGTGGTAAAACCGGCCGCTTCAAAAATCTTCGGCGCATAGTAAAGCACGGCGGCGATACCGCAGGCTTCAGCAAAAAAACAGACCAGCATGGAGAGCACCAGCGGCCGGCAGAGCCGGGCGGTGAAAAGGTCATACAGATGAACATCAGACTCAATTCGGATGGCTTCCTGAATCTCAGCGGACACCTCCTGCCCCCGTTCCGGTCCGTTGATCCGCTGCAGAACGGCCAGCCCTTTTTTCACACGTTCATTTTTAATCAGCCAGCGCGGGGTTTCCGGCAGAAAGGCCGTGCAACCCAGAAACAGAATGCCGGGAACCGCCTCTGCCGCAAACATGAAACGCCAGTACTGATCCACCGCAAACCATTTCCAGACTTCGGAAAATGCGGTATTCCCGGCGTGGGTTTCGGCATAGACGAAGATTTTCCAGTTTACGAGCAGGCAGACCACAATGCCGATGGTAATGGTAAACTGATACAGCGTAACCAGCCCGCCGCGATATTTTTCCGGGGCCACTTCCGAGATATAAAGCGGACAGACCATGGTGGCCGCACCAATACCCATGCCGCCGATAACACGGGCCAGAATCAGCTGCATGGCACCGCTGGCCAGACCGCTCCACACCGCAGAGATAAAGATCAGAACTGAAGCCAGAATAATCAGTGATTTCCGCCCGGATTTATCGGCAATAAAACCGGAGCAGAAAGAGCCGATCCCGCAGCCCAGCAGAGTACTGCTGACAAAGAAGCCGGTCTGGGTCGGGGTAAACATAAACAGGTCGGTTACCTCCGAGGTCGTGCCGGATACCACGATGACATCATATCCGAACAGGATACCGCCTGCCCCCGCCACCAGGCAGATAAACCATAAATACAGTTTCGACCCGGCTTCTTTGACGTCACTCATGTCATTTCCCCTTAACCGCATTCAGCAACGCTTCGATGTTGGCCGGCGGAATATCCGGAAGAATCGCCTCATGGCTCGGCGAAATCACCAGGCCGGTCGGAAAAACCGACCTCAGCTCATTCACCTTTTCGGCCACTTCTTCGGGTGTTCCGTTCACCAACAGGTTCTGCGCATCCACACCGCCGCAGAATGCCACCTTATCGCCGAATTTATCCTTCAGTCCCTGCGGCTCCATTCCGGCCGCCAGAGCCTGAATCGGGTGCACCACATCCACGCCGCTTTCAATGAGATCCGGAATAATATCCGCAACCGCACCGCACGAGTGATAAATCACTTTCAGGCCATACGACTTCGCCTGCTCAATCAGCCGGATATTGCTCGGAGTCACGAACTCATGCAGCAGCTCCGGCGAAACCATCAGCCCCTGCTGGCTGCCCATATCGTTTCCGATCAGCACCGCATGAATCTTATCCGCCACGGCTTCATAGAAAATTTTATTCGCTTCCATGTAGAAATCGGTACAGCGGTTAATGACCGCATGGTACATCTCCGGCGAGTCGTACATCATCATCATCGCCTCCTCCATGCCGAAAGCCGCGTTGGTATCCTGAAAATGTGATGACCATAGAATCGCCATCCGTGCCCGGTCCTCCGGCAGCTCATCCACCAGCTTCCGGCAGAGATCCGGATCTATATATTTCGATGGATCCGGCCAGTCGAAATCATTCACCCGCGCCGGATCCTCCACCCCTTGGAAAAATCCCGTTTCACCCAGCGTCCGCTCTTCGTTATCCAGTTTCCCATGGTTGGAAAAATCAAGCGCCATATGGATGGCATCGGCCGACGGAGAATGGTACGGCATCTCCAGGGTAACGACATCGTCGTCCAGCTTCAGGCTCATCTCCGTGATACTGCTGACGCCGAAATAGCTGAACAGGCCTTCGAGCGCCGCCTCGGTCGGCTCGCCCATCCAACTGGCCGGCCGATCCACCGGCTTGCGCTCGATCGTGTTGATAAAACGTTCAATATGATTCATGGCTGACTTCCTTTCCCCTGTTGTTTCCAGTTCTAACGCATAATCCGAAAGACATAAGCATGCGCACACGGTTTCCTTTGCGGGAGCCGGATATCCAGCGATAAAGCCTGACGCTCCCACTGCAGCGCCCCCCGGTGACCCACCAGCTCAACCCCCGTGATTTCACCGTTATACAGCGCTTTCCCAAACCGTTCGACCGACAGCGTACCCGACTCCGGCCAGCCGAACGCAATGGCATACAACTGTCCGTCCCGCTCCGTGAACCGAATATCCTCGGCAGTAAAACCGGAAAAATTTTGATCCGCCAAATGGCCCACTTTGGTTTCAGTCGGCCCTTCTCCGTAATAGATCCACGGACGGCTTTCATAAATCGCCTCGCCGTTCAGCTTCAACCATGCCCCCATTTCCCGCAGAATCCGCTGCTGCTCTGCCGGAATCGATCCATCCGGATGCGGTGCCATATTCAACAGCAGACATCCGTTTTTACTGACAATATCCACGAGATCATGAATCAACCGGTCGGTGCTGTAATATTCGATATCCCGCGACCACGACCACGTTCCAGGCGAAATTGATGTATCCGTCAGCCACGGCTCCGGATAAATTTCCGGCATGCGGGAGCGTTCAAGATCAACGGTTCCGACGCCCAGCGGAAAGTCAGGACGCTTGAAGGTCAGCACAAATTCCTGCCCGCGCGCATCGGCTTTGTTATAGGCAAAGGCGAGCATGTTCTGGCGGATCGTTTCGGAAAGAATCTGAATGCGGTTATCGAACCAGAGCAGGTCCGGGGAATAACCGTCCACCACTTCCTTCACTTTTTCCAGCCACACCTGCTCCCACACGGGATACGGCATCGGCAAAGCGCCGCTCGACCATCCTTTTGAGCTTTTCAGCCGTTGCGCGGTTTCGGGGAGTTTCGGCCCATAAAGCGAAGCATTTGCCGGATCGGCGCAATCGGTTCCTTCCTGCCAGGTCGGAAACCAGCCCCACAGCCAGGAATGGTGCAGACTCACCACATATTTCAGGCCCCGCTTGCGCACCGCCTTTTCCAGCTCGGCCACCACATCGCGCTTCGGGCCCATGTCGGCCGCGTTCCACGGATTAACCTTCGACGCCCACATGGAAAAACCGTCGGCATGCTCCCCCGCCGGGCCGCCGAAACGGGCACCGGCGTCCACCATCAGCTCCGCCCACTCATCGGCATTGAATTTTTCACCGGTGAACATCGGTACAAAATCCTTGTACCCGAATTCATCGAGCGGCCCGTAATTTTCCTCATGAAAGCGACGGTTCGGATGACCGGCTTTATACATATTCCGGCCATACCAGTCGCTGTTGCCCGGGGCGCCGGGAACCGAATAGACCCCCCAGTGCGCATAAATCCCGAACTTCGCATCCTGAAACCATTCGGGGCATTCATACTGCCGCAACGAATTCCAGGTGGGCTCAAATTTTTCCGCAGCGGCCCCCAGCGCCAACCCGGCCACAACCAGACACCTCAAAAATCTCATCATCCTTCTCCGTCAAATGAAGTGGGCACACGACGCGCCGCTTCTTATTCATTAACGGAAAAGTGTTCGGTATTTTAAGGGTTCTGTCTATGTCTGCCGCTGTTGGCCTTATGTCTGATTCTGTCAGAACTGCCCGATCAGGAACCGGAACATGGCTCTTTCGACCAGCACCGGAACTAGACCTCGATACCGAAGTATTCCACCGCGTTGTTATAGCAGATATTTTCCACCATTGATCCCAGCAGATCCATATCGGCCGGCAGCTCCCCGTTTTCCACATCGCTGCCCAGCAGATTGCAGAGAATCCGACGGAAATATTCATGACGCGGATACGACATAAAACTGCGCGAATCGGTCAGCATTCCGACAAACCGGCTCAACAGCCCCAGCAGCGAAAGCGCATTCATCTGCTTCTCCATGCCGTCTTTCTGATCCAGGAACCACCACCCGGAACCAAACTGCATTTTTCCGGGAAATGAACCGTCCTGATAGTTTCCAATCATCGTGGCAAACAGCTCGTTGTCCGCCGGATTAATGTTATAGAGAATCGATTTTGCCAGCTGATCCGAAGCATCCAGCCGGTCCAGCAACTTGATAAATCCGGGCCCCTGACGGTAATCTGCAATCGAATCAAAACCGGTATCCGGCCCCAGTGCATTAAACAGACGGGTATTATTATTCCGGAACACCCCCACATGAAACTGTTGCGCCCAACCGCGCGAATGATTCATCTTCGCCGCTTCATACAAAAATGCGCCCAGAAATTTATCCTGCTCCTCCCCGGTCACCGTTTTGCCGCTCATCACTTTGCTGAAAATGGCATCCAGTTCTGCCGGAGTGGCTTCCGCATCCGGAATGTACGCCACCCCGTGGTCCGAAAGGCGGCAGCCGGCCGCGTGAAAATAACCGTGACGCGCATCAACGGCCCCCACCAGATCCTCAAAACGTTTAATCGTCTGCCCCGTCACATTTTCCAGACGTTGGATGTAGGCCGAATAGACCTCGGGGTCGCTCAGATTTGCTGCTTTATCCGGCCGGAACGTCGGCAGCATTTTAACCTCAAAACCCTCGGCGGCCACCTGCTTATGGAAGTGCAGATCATCCACCGGATCATCCGTCGTACAAACCACCTTAACGTTCATTTTACGCATCAAATTGCGCGCACTGAATTCCGGCGTCTGCAGCTTGGCCGTGCACTCTTCATAAATCGCATCGGCGGTAGCCGGACTCAACAGCGTATCAATGTCAAAATAACGCTGCAGCTCGAGATGTGTCCAATGATAGAGCGGATTGCGCAGCGTCTGCGGAACCGTCGCCGCCCAGGCATCGAATTTTTCTTTCCAGGAGGAATCCCCCGTGCAGTATTTTTCCTTCACCCCGTTCGTGCGCATGGCCCGCCATTTATAGTGATCGCCCCCCAGCCAGATTTCCGCCAGGTTTTCATACTGCTTATCCTCGGCCACTTCCTGCGGCGGAAGATGGCAGTGATAATCATAAATCGGCATGTCCTTGGCATACTCGTGATACAGCTTAATCGCCGTTTTCGTTCGGAGGAGGAAATCCTCATCCATAAATTTTTTCATCGCTTACTCCTTAAATTTGTCCTTAAACGCCCAGAGCCCCAGCGCCGGATTGGAAATATAGAAAATCTCTTCTCCGTCCGGCAGGATGTTCCAGCCGTCCTTAAGAACAGCGGGATCATACCGCGCCGCCATCTCATCATAGGCCGCCGCCTTGAATCCAACCGACCGCACTTCATCCAGCGTCACCTCACGGCCCGGACAATATGTAATCGCAAAACGTCCCTCCGACGAACCGTGAATCAGATGCGCCGCCGCTCCCAGATTGGAACGCAGCTCCTCATCCTCTTCCACATGCTTCAGCGTCGCCGGCGTTCCGCAATAGCCGAATTTACGAATCAGTTTATCAATCGTGGGGTCTTCGCCGAACTCCTTCAGTGCCGGAGCCAGTACAATCAGCTCCCCGTCATCCGCAATCGCCATACGGGTACGGTAGACCGACTTGTTGCCCAGCCAGGTGCTCTGAAACTCGTGCGGATCCAGATAAACCACCACTTTCTTCGGCTCCCGGTCCAGCAATGTAATGTTCACCGCGCGCGCCAGTTTGCAGGCCTCCTCGAAAACAGTCACATCCTCGCCGGCAAAAAAACCGCGCATGTGCATTTCGCCGGAATCATAATCCTGCTCCATCACCGTCAGAATATACGTGATCGGCAGGTCCGCAAGATAGGTCGCCACCGCATGATTAAACAGCCGTCGCACCGGCGAATCCGTCTGCCCCAGAATATTTTCAATGCCGGCCACCGCACCGAGAAAATGTGATTTATTGATAATGTCCGATCCCCCGGCACCGACCACAATATTCTTGGTATAGTTGGCCATGCCCACCACCTCATGCGGCACCACCTGGCCGATCGAAAGAATCAGGTCATAACCGTCAAACAGCATCCGATTGACTTCCACGCCGACCGTATAATTCACCTTCCCATCAGAAAGTTCAGCAAGCATATCACCGGAAATTTCGCCTTTTCGAACCACCTCATTCCGCCAATCGTGCACCTTGAAAGCATCCAGCGGAATCTGCTCACCGAACATCATCCGCAGCTGTGCATCCGTCATCGGATTATGCGTTCCAAGCGTTGGAAGAATATCCACCTCAACGCCGTCAGCCGTCAGCTTTTCATACACCATTGCCGTAATCGGACCGGCCATCGAATTCAACCGCGTGTGATCCGGCGGCAGCAGCAGCACCCGCCGCCCCGCTGAAGACCGCGGCTCGGCACACCTGCGCAGGTGTGCAGTTCCGGAAGCCTCCAGCGTCTGAAAAACCAGATCCCGCAACTCATCCTGAGAAATGGAGATGTCTTCACCATATGTACTGATCATAATAATTCCCGATAGTTGACGGAACAGCTCGCTTCGTCACCGGTATTCGGCGACGAAGCGGAGAGGAATATCTAGGCGATATAGGTGGATGCCGAGGTATCACCCCCGCGTCCGGTCCAGTTGGTGTGGAAAAATTCGCCGCGCGGTTTGTCCAGCCGTTCATAGGTGTGCGCACCGAAATAGTCGCGCTGCGCCTGCAGCAGATTCGCCGGAAGGCGTTCCGAACGATACCCGTCGAAATAGGCCAGCGCCGCGCCGATCGCCGGCATGGGGATACCCAGCTCTGCGGATTTCATAATCACCCGGCGCCACGATGCCTGCGCATTTTCGACCGCATCTTTGAAGAACGGATCGAGCAGCAGGTTGACAAGATCCGGATTGGAATCGAACGCTTCCTTGATTTTGCCGAGGAAAACCGAACGGATAATACAGCCGCCGCGCCACATCAGCGCAATCTCTCCGTTATTCAGGGTCCAGCCATGCTCTGCAGCCGCGGCGCGCATCAGCTGATAACCCTGCGCATACGACACAATTTTTGAGGCATACAGCGCCTGTTTAAGATCTTCGATCATTTGCGCCTTATCGCCGTCGAAAGACGTTTCCGGACCGCTCAGCACCTTCGAAGCCGCCACACGCTCATCCTTCAGCGCGGAAAGGCAGCGGGCAAATACCGCTTCGCCGATCAGCGTCAGCGGCTGACCGCAGTCCAGCGCGGAAACCGCCGTCCATTTCCCGGTGCCCTTCTGTCCGGCCGTATCGAGGATCGAATCGATCACCGCTTCGCCCTCTTCCGTTTTATAGCCGAGGATATCGCGGGTGATTTCAATAAGGTAGGAATCGAGCTCACTCTCGTTCCAGGCCTTGAAAACCTCGTGCATCTCCTCGTTGGAGAGGCCGAGGCCTTCTTTCATCATCTGATACGTTTCGCAGATCATCTGCATATCGCCGTATTCAATTCCGTTATGCACCATTTTCACAAAATGGCCGGCACCGTCGGAACCCACCCACTCGCAGCAGGGTTCACCGGTTTCAGTATGCGCGGAAATTTTCTGAAAAATCGGCTTAACCGATTCCCACGCTGCGGGCGAGCCGCCGGGCATGATCGACGGACCGAGCAGCGCGCCCTCTTCACCGCCGGAAACCCCGGTGCCGATGTAGAGCAGCCCCTTGCTTTCCACATATTCCGTGCGCCGGATCGTATCCGGATAATGGCTGTTTCCGCCGTCAATAATGATGTCACCCTCCTCAAGGTATGGCAGCACCTGTTCAATCAGCGCATCCACCGCCGCGCCGGCTTTCACCAGCATCATGACTTTACGCGGACGCTCCAGACTGGCGCAGAATTCTTCAATGCTCTTGCATCCGATAAAGTTTTTTCCGGCACCGCGCCCCGATACAAATTTTTCCACTTTCTCCACCGTACGGTTGAATACCGCCACGGTGAATCCCTTGCTCTCCATGTTCAGAACGAGGTTTTCGCCCATCACGGCCAGACCGATCAATCCAATATCTGCTTTCGACATGCTGTCTCTCCTAGTTTAAAATTTAGCGTTTAACCCGGGCGTTTCCTTCCCAGATGCTCCAGAGCTGATCTTCATCAGCCGGTTGCGCGTAATCGGTGAGCATAGTAGCGGCGAGTGCTCCGCTTGCCCAACCGAACCTCGCACATTTTTGCACATCCCAGCCTTTCAGGATGCCATAGAGCAGCCCCCCCACAAAACCGTCGCCGCCGCCGATCCGGTCCAACACCCCGATTTCGCGCGGTTGGATAATTTCCCAATCGCTGGAATCCGTCACCAGCGCCCCCCACATATGGGCGTTCGCTGAAAGGACTTCCCGCAACGTGGTGGCGAAATATTTTGCATTCGGATAAGCCTGCTGCACGCGGCCGATCATCTCCTTGAACCCGTCGATCTTGGAATCCAGTCCCGCACCGCCCGCTTCCGGCCCCTCAATACCGAGGCACAGCTGAAAATCCTCTTCGTTACCAATCAGAATATCGCTGGCATCGGCAATTTCATGAAAGGCTTTACGCAGCTCCTCCTCGCGCCCCTTCCAGAAGCTGGCGCGATAATTCAGATCGAACGAAATTCTTGATCCGTGCGCTTTGGCCGCACGCGCCACATCCAGGCAGAACTGACTCGTTTTCGGCGACAGCGCGGCAATCAGCCCCGAAAGGTGAACAATCTCCACGCCTTCTTCGCCGAAGATCCGGTCGAGATCAAAATCAGCGGCACTGAGCTCGCGCCCGACCTCGCCGGCGCGATCGTTCTGAACACGCGGACCGCGCGATCCCCATCCGCTGTCCGCCATGTTGATCTGATGACGAAATCCCCACGGATTATCCTGCTCAAATTCAGGGCCCTCAAAATCCATCCGCCGGCTCTTCAGATTGTCTTTAATAAAATGGGCCACCGGACTTCCCTTCACAAAGGCCGTCAGCACCTTCACCGGTAGACCGAGATAGGATGAAACACTGGCCACATTGCTCTCTGCACTGGTCGCCTGCATTTTAAACGTATCACTGCTGTGGAACGGTTGCGAATCCGTCGGGGTCAGCCGGATTCCCATACTCGTCGGCACTAAAAGGGCATATTTTTTCAATCCGTTTTCGGTCATTTTTTATCCTCCTGCGGTTATTTCGTAATCAACAGGTTATTAACAGCCTTTCCAACGCCTGGAAACCCGGGAAAACTCAGACGTACTGAAAATGAACCTCAATGGTTTGAGATAATGATTTTACTTTATTTTATACAAGAAAAATCATTGCATTTTAACCGGGACCTCCCGATATTCCCGCCAACTTACCAACGGGCTTAAACTGGCAGGGAAGTACTTATTTATATGCCCCTGTTCACGGGGGTTTAAGGGGACCGTTACAAAATTGAATACAACTTATTCACAGGGGTGAAATCATGAGCGAAATTTATCATCAGAACTGGAATCGCGAGCGGGTACGCGCCGGTATGCGCTGGTTCGGGCCCGAGGACATCGTCACCATTCGTAACATCCAGCAGACGCCCGGCGTCACCAATATCATCACCGCGCTGCATCATATTCCGGCAGGCGAAATCTGGACCGAAAACGAAATTGCGCGGCGTAAAATTGAAGTGGAATTCCAGCCGCTGGAAAACGAGCCGCAACTCAAAGGCATGGATCTTTATCAGTGGTATCAGACCAACGGCACCCGCACCGGCCTGGTCTGGGATACCGCCGAAAGCCTGGTCTTCACCGAAGACATCAAAAACGGCAGCCCGAATCGTGACGAACATATCCGGAAATACAAAATAAGCCTGCAGAACCTCGGGCGTTTCGGCATCCATAATGTCGTCGGCAATTTTATGCTGGTGGCCGACTGGACCCGCACCAGCATCACCCGGTTGGCCGATGGTTCAAAAACGCTTAAATATATCCACGCCGCATTTGCCGCTTTTGATATTTTCCTGCTCAAACGCCACACTTCAGAACAGGCCTATATCGACGACGGTTCGTTCTCGGCCGAAGAAGTGGAGGAGGCCCGGAAATATTTTAAAACTTATCTGGCCGGAAATTCCGAACGCCAACAGGAACTGATTGATATGATCACCGCCGGCCTGCCCGGCGCTCAGGAAGGATTCACGCTCGATGATTTTCGCGCAGCCGTGGCCAAATATGAAGGCATGTCGCTGGAGACCTTGCAGAAACACATTGCCTACTTTCTCGATGAAGTCGTTCCGGTGGCCTCCGCCGCCGGTGTCCGGCTCTGCTGCCATGCCGACGACCCGGCCTTCTCCCCGTTCCTGGGCACACCGCGCGCCGTGGGCGGTGCAGACGGCTATAAATTTCTGCTGGATCACGGCTGCGGCGTGAATATGTGCATCGGCTCTCTGATGGCCAGAGAAACCAATCGCGATATCACCGCTCTCATCCGCGAAATAGCGGAATACGGGCAAATGAAAGGCCTGAGCATCGACGAAATCTTTCCGCATATCCACCTCCGCCCCATCGAAACCGACGGCAAAAACTTCCGCGAGGGCCACCACGCCGAACACCGCGAAGAATTAGCCAAAGTGGTCCACACGTTGGTTGATCTCGGATGGCAGGGCGTTTTCCGGCCCGACCATGCCCCGCAGTCGGACCACGGATTCGGCCGCCCCGGCTACGACGCCATCGGCCGCGGTTACGGAGCACAGTTGCTCCTCGGACTGTTTGAAATGGCGGAAATCATTAAAACCACCCGCTTCCGCGCCGTGGAGGCCGCGATTCAGGCCAGCGACGGCAATATGACCAAAAAAGAAGAGGCCTTCGAAGCGGCCCGCAAAGCCGAGGCCGATAAAATCAGTCGCAAAATCGCCTTCATCAAAGTCCCGTTTATCTATGGAGAAAAAGGCGTAATGGCAAAAATCGACTGATCCGCCGGTTCGGCGCAACGCAGCCGTTTCCCCTCCTGTAACCGCTGCCGCCGGAGCCCTTCAGCCGGAAGGGCTAAACTCCCGCCAGCGCTTTTTCCACAGCCCCGAGCAGGTCATCCAGCTCAACCGGCTTATAAAGCACATCGCACGCCCCGAACTTTTTCGCCATCGGCAGAAAATCCATCGGCATCGCATGCATCCCGCCGGAAATGGCAATCACTGGAATATCGGCCTCTTTGCCGCGTATCGCCATAACCACCTCAAGACCATCAGTTTCCGGCATCATGATGTCGGTGATCACAAGGTCCACCGGCGCCTCTTCCACCAAGCGCAATCCCTGCCGCCCGTCAGCCGCAACAACAACCTCGTGCCCCTTGCCGTCGAGAAAACGCTTAAACACGTTGCGAATTGTTTCATCGTCATCAATTATCAAAATACGAGCCATATCCGCTCCCCTCTATAGTGTGAAACAGATTTGACTAAACAGCGGACGCTTCATCAAGCATTTCCCGCACGGTTTGCAGAAGCAGCATACTGCCTACCGGCTTTTCCAAATACCGAAAATGGTTTTTCTTGATTACATCATGTGTTGCCGAATCGTGGGAATACCCACTGCAGATCAATACCGCCAGATGCTCATCTGATTTCCGAAACGTCTGCGCCAGCTCCAGCCCGCTTCCGTCCGGAAGCACCATATCCGCAATCAGCAGATCAAAGCATCCTTCGGTCATCGCCCTTCCCGCCTCGGCCACATCGGCCGCGGACTCCACATCGTACCCGGCATCTTTCAGCATCCGGCAGGTCAGATCGCGCACCACCGTATCATCCTCCATCACCAGAATACGCTCGCCATGGCCCTCCAGAGAGCGCTCATCAACCGGCATGCCGTCTTCCTCCTCGGCAAGACCTTCCTGCTCGGCACATACCGGCAGATACACACTGAAAACCGCGCCTTCACCCACTCGGCTCTCGACCTCAATGCGCCCGCTGTGCCGCTGAACAATTCCATAAACCACCGACAGCCCGAGCCCCGTCCCCTCGCCCACCTGCTTGGTGGTATAAAACGGCTCAAACAGATGCTGCCGCACATCCTCCCGAATTCCGTGCCCGCTGTCCGAAACCTGCAGACAGATTAAGCCATGCTCCGGTTCCGAAACCTCCTCCATCCACGGACTGCCATTATACGTACGGACCGTCAGCCGACCGCCCTCTGGCATGGCATCGCGCGCATTGATGAACAGATTGAGAATAATCTGCTCAATCTGACTCTGGTCGGCCCGCACCGGTTTCAGCTCCTCCGCCAGATCAAAAACAAATTCGATCTGCTCACCAATCAGCCGCCGCATCATCTTCTCATTCTGCAGAATAACGTGGTTCAGATTCAGCACCGAGTATTCCACATTATGCTTTCGGCTCAGCGTCAGCAGCTGACGCGTCAGATCGCCCGCACGACGGGCCGCTGTCCGGATTTCCGCCACATCTTCATAGGGTGCCGACCCCTCCTCCAGCTCGCCCATCAAAATGCCGCTGAACCCGAGGATCGATTGCAGAATATTATTAAAATCATGCGCAACACCCCCCGCAAGACGGCCGACAGCATCCATTTTCTGGGCCTGTCGAACATGCTGTTCGAGCTCAATCTGGTTCGTCACATCACGGATGGCCACCACATAATGCTCAATAGTGCCCGTCGGGTCCTTCACCGGCGAAATCGCCGACTCAACCGTATACAGCGATCCATCCTTATGCCGATTCACAATCCGCCCGTTCCACGAAGTGCCCGACTCAATCGTTTTCCAGATATTGGAATAAAACAGATCGTCGTGCCGGCCGCTCTTGATGATCGCCAGATTCCGGCCGACCGCCTCTGCCGGAGTAAATCCCGTAACCGTTTCAAACGCCGGATTCACATACTGAATAAAGCCCTTCAGATCCATAATTACAATGGCCTCGGCCGACTGGTTAATCGCCGTGGTCAGGCGCGCCCGCTCTTCCTCCAGCGTCTTTCGGACCGTTATATCCTGATACGCTCCCAGCACGCCGATCACCCGCCCATCCACATCACGGATCGGCACCTTACTTGTACTCAGCCAGTATTTAGACCCGTCCGGACGCGTCTGCGGTTCCTCATAATTAATCCGCTCCAGCTCCAGCTCCATCACCTCGTTGTCATCCCGCCGATATGCATCCGCCTCCGTCTCCGACCAGCCCATCTCAAAATCAGACCGCCCCACCAGATCATCAGGACATTCAAATCCCGCATCGAGCGCAAATGCACTGTTACAGCCCATGTAAATACAGTTCCGGTCCTTCCAGAAAACCCGCGCCGGAATCGTGTCGATAATACGCCGCTGAAACAACCGCGACTCCTCCAGCTCCCGCTCCGTTCGAATGCGCTCCGTCACATCACGCGCAATGCCGTGAATCTCTTTAAGCCGACCCTCTGCATCCGGTATCACCGTCGTCACGATCTCCAAAACAAGGTGCGATCCGTCGCGATGCTCCATTTCAAAATAAAAACTGCCCGACTCCGTATGCCCCTCACCCCGCCACTGCAACCGCGCCGCAATCTCATCCCGGCACTCCGGCACCGCCAGATCCAACAGATTCTTCCCGATCAATTCACCAATCGGGAACCCCGTCACCTCTTCAGCCGCCGAATTGATATAAGTAAAACTCCCCTCCGCATCCGTTGTAAAAATCACATCATTCGTATTGTCAAAAATATGCTGCAGCTGCCGCTGAGCCTGCCGCACCGCCTCTTCTGCAATACGACGCGCCGTCACATCCGTGACCACCACCCCCAGATACCCCGGCTTCGGAACAAAAATCCACACCGAAATATACCGGCCGATCGCCTCCATCCGGTTTTCATACGAAGACGCTGTACCCGTCATCGCCACCTTGGCCAGCACCGAATCCCAATACTCCTCCAACGGCTGAAAAACCTCCTTCAACGACCGGCCGATCAGCTCCATCCGGTCCCGCTTCGCCATTTTCCGCGCCGACTCATTCAACTGCGAAAAACGGAAATCAATCGGGATACCACTCGCCGAATTGACCACCTCGAACAACACAAACCCCGTCGTCATATTCTCAAACAGATTCCGGTAATCCTGCTCACTCGCCGTCAGCGCCGCCACCATCTGCCGATACGGCGTCACATCCCAGTTCATCCCCACAACCCGCCGCGGCTTCCCCTCCTTATCATACTCCACCTGCGCCAGTCCCCGCACATGCCTCACCTGCAGCCGCTCCGTCACAATCCGGAACTCCGCCTCAAACGTTTCATGCTCCTCCACCGCAAGACGGAACTCCTCCTGAATCTTCTCCACATCATCCGGATGCACCGAACGCTCCCACGAATGGAACTTCCCGTTAAACGTTTCCCGCGCCACCCCGAATATTTCAAACATCTGGTCATCCCAGATCAGATTATCTGTTTCGAACTCATACTCCCAGATGCCCACCTTTCCCGCCTGCGTCGCCAGTTGCAGCCGTTCATTGGTGCGCTTCAGTGCCAGCTCCGCTTCCTTTCGCTCCGTAATATCCCGACCCACCCCGATAATCGCCTGCACCTTCCCGCTCTCATCCAGAATCGCCGTATCCTGCCACGAAAGCCAGCGCCAGCCCGACTTCGTCATCGCCCGTTGCTCCATATACGCTGTATGCGGCGGCTCAAAAACCTTAACAAACTCCATTTCCGTCGAAGCCCGGTCCTCCTCATGCACCAGCGGAAGAAAGGTACTGCCCAGCAAATCCTCCTCCCGCTTTTCGAACACCTCACAATACGATGGACTTACATAAAGAAACGTCCCGTCCGCATCCACCTTCACCACCAGATCCGACTGATTCTCCACCAGCATCCGGTACCGCTCCTCACTCGAACTCAACCGCTCCGTCCGCAACTTCACCTCACGCCGCAGCCACCAGCTCAGCACCAGAAACAACACCGTCGAAAACACGGTAACCCCGAAAAGCGCCTTCACCCAGAACGGCACCGTAACCCGCCACGGATGCTCCGCACCGAACCAATAATCAAACTGCCGGAAATAATAGGAACCCCTGTTCTCCTTCCACGGCCCAAGCACCGCATCAATATCCGCCAGCACATCCGCATGCCGTCCCCTCTTCGCCGCAAAATGAACCGGGGCCGGCGAAAACTGAATCGGCGTACCCACCACATGATACCTTCGCCCGAAACGCAGCCCGTAATGATTCGGCACCACCCCCGCATCAATTTCCCCCGCCTCCAGCGCCTCAAAAATCTCCCGATGCGAATCATACGCCGTACACGTGTAATCAATCCCGAACGCCACCGCCAACTGAATGAAATTCTTCCCGTGAATCCCCTCCTTCATGATCCCCACATGCAAACCATGCAGATCCAGCACACTCTCAACATCCGACTCCTCAGCCACACACACCTGGCTCCAGACCTCCAGCACCGGCGTTTCCGTGAAATCCATCACCTCCGTGCGCTCAACCGTATAAGTCACACACATCATCAAATCCAGCTCTTCACGCTGCAGCTTCGCAAGCCCCTCCGCCCACGTAACCGGAACAAATTCCGGCACCCAGCGCCCCCTCACACGCGCAATCTCACGCAGCAGATCCGGATTAAACCCCTGCGCCCCCCCCTCCTCATCAACAAAATTCAGCGGCTCCATGTCGAACACACCCACACGCACCGCCCTCGCCGCATCCTCCGCCATCACGGACAACGCACCCAACAGCAGAACCCCCAACCCCAATTTAAAACCTCGAACCATCACTCAACATCCCCGCATTCAAAAATATGGAAAAGAATAGAGAATCGCCCTCCATAAAACAACCCGCACCCCGCCCCAAACACTCGACACCCGCCCCGCCATTCCCTAACCTCCCCCCATGCTACCCCAATGGATCATCGAAAAAAAACGCGACGGCTCGGAACTCGACACCCCCGAAATCCGTGAATTCATCGAAGGCTACACCAAAGGCGACATCCCCGACTACCAGATGGCCGCCCTCGCCATGGCCATCTACTTCAACGGCATGACCCCCCGCGAAACCGCCGACCTCACCCACGCCATGATGCACTCCGGCCAGGTCATCAACCCCGACGCCATCCCCGGCACCAAAGTCGACAAACACTCCACCGGCGGCATCGGCGACAAAATATCCATCCCCCTCGCCCCCCTCGTCGCCGCCTCCGGCGCCACCGTCCCCATGATCTCCGGCCGCGGACTCGGCATCACCGGCGGAACCCTCGACAAACTCGAAGCCATCCCCGGCTACCGCACCAACCTCACCCAGACCCAATTCTTCCAGACCCTGGAAGCCGTCGGCTGCTCCATGATCGGCCAAACCCCCGAAATCGCACCCGCCGACAAAAAACTCTACGCCCTGCGCGACGTCACCGCCACCGTCCCCTCCATCCCCCTCATCGTCTCCTCCATCATGTCCAAAAAACTCGCCGAAGGCATCGACGCCCTCGTCCTCGACGTCAAATGCGGCTCCGGCGCCTTCATGAAAAATATCGACGATGCCCGCGCCCTCGCCCAAGCCCTCGTCGACACCGGCAAAGCCATGGGCAAAAAAGTCACCGCCCTCATCACCGACATGAACCAGCCCCTCGGCCGCAACGTCGGCAACGCCCTCGAAATCCGCGAATCCCTCCAAATCCTCAACGGAAAAGGCCCCGCCGATTCACAACGCCTCACCCTCGAACTCGCCAAACAAATGCTGCATGTAGCCGAGATCCATGACCTCGGAAAAGGAATCCGTAACCCCGAAGACAAAATCAAAGCCCCCGCCCTTCACCTAAAAGACGGCTCCGCCATGCAGAAATTCAAACAAATGGTGTCCCTCCACGGCGGCGATCTGTCCACAGCACTTCCGGAAGCCGAAAACCAAATCGAACTCCCCGCCCCCCGATCCGGCTATATCTCAGAATGCAATGCCGAAGCCATCGGCCGCGCCGCCCTGCTCCTCGGCGCCGGACGCACAAAAACCACCGACACCATCGACCCCGCCGTCGGCATTTCCAACCTCCGGAAAATCGGCGAACCCATCGAAAAAGGCCAAGCCCTCTGTACCATCCACTCCAACAGCCGCGAAAACACGGAACGGCTTTTCCAACTCCTGGAAACCGCCTTCAGCATCTCCCCCTCCCCCCGAATCCCCCCTCCCCTCATCCTCGAAACCATCACCGCATAAAACAAAATCGGATTTTATCTAAAAAGCGCAGTATTGCAAAGAATAGCATGTTTTATAATTTGAAACTTCCACCCCCATCAGGCACAGTCTCAAACGTGCTCATGCACTCCACATTCAAAGCACCCGACCGCAAG